>CAZNGU010000232.1:0-4644 GCA_964572325.1 uncultured Methylomarinum sp. | reverse complement strand
CAGTTACATAGCCTGCTATGCGCCTATTTGGCTAACACCACTGTGAAACCAAAACCCTGCGTCAAACTTTCGTATATTATTAAATTCTCGCTCCTAAGCGCACGAGAACAAGAATGAAGGGCTAAAGTGAACACTGATCAAACACAATGCATTCAGCAGTTAGTCGCGGCATCCTTAAACCCGATAACGCCACTTCAGATAGAAGGCGGAAAAAGTAAATTATTTTACGGCAGAGAACCGCAAGGAAGCATATTATCTCTGGCAGATCACTGTGGTATTGTTAATTACCATCCCTCAGAATTAGTAATAACAGCCAGAACCGGGACTGCTTTATCCATAATTGAACAAACATTAGCTGAACAAGGCCAAATGCTGGCTTTTGAATCGCCTTATTTTTCTTCGACAGCAACCTTAGGTGGCACTATTGCCAGCGGTTTTTCTGGGGCAAGACGTCCTTTTACCGGATCAGTACGTGATTTTGTATTGGGTTGTAAATTGATTAATGGTAAAGCACAGGTTTTATCTTTTGGCGGTGAGGTGATGAAAAATGTAGCCGGTTACGATGTTTCCAGGTTAATGGTTGGGGCGATGGGAACTTTAGGGGTTTTGTTAGAGGTTTCATTAAAGGTTTTACCCAGGCCTGCTGATGAATGCACTCAGGTTTTTCAGCTTGAATTTGGGGATGCCCTGCTTAAAATGATCGAGTTATCAAAAAAATGCTTGCCTTTGTCCGGCTTAAGTTTTGATGGAAAGATGCTTTATGTCAGGTTGTCGGGGTCGGAAAAAGCAGTGAAGGCAGCTTGCTTAAAAGTTGGAGGTGACATTTTGGCGAGTAGTGAAGATTTTTGGCAGGAAAGCATTGAGCAAAAACTCGATTTCTTTAATAATGCTGAAGAATTATGGCGTCTATCCGTGCCTCCGGCTACACCGGAAATAGCATTACCTGGAAAATGGTTTTATGAGTGGGGTGGTGCGCAGCGGTGGCTAATAAGTAATGAATCAAAACAAACTGTTTTTGCAGCGGCAGAAAAGTTAGGCGGGCATGCCTGCCTGTTTAGGGCTAAAAATAGGTCGGCTGAAATATTTCAGCCCTTGCCAGAACCCTTAAAAAAATTAAATAGAAATATTAAGACAGCATTTGATCCGCATAATATATTTAATCCCTATCGAATGAATACGGAGTGGTAAATGCAAACGCAGCTGGCAGGGTTTGTAAAAACAAGAAAAGATCATGATGAACTGGAAGCAATTTTAAAATCTTGTGTACACTGTGGTTTTTGTAATGCTACTTGCCCAACCTATCAATTAACAGGAAATGAACTGGATGGTCCGCGTGGGCGAATTTATCTGCTCAAGCAAATGCTGGAAGGTGAGCCGATGGGGCGCACAACTCAGCATCATCTTGATCGTTGCCTTAATTGCCTGGCTTGTGAAACAAGCTGTCCTTCCGGGGTTAAATATGGACGTTTGCTGGATATAGGCCGGGAAATAGTGGATAAAAAAGTATCCAGACCTTTTTATAAGCAAATAATACGCAAGTTAATATTGACTGTTTTTCCTTATAAGCATCGATTTAACGGCTTGATCAGGATGGCCATTTTTTTAAAGCCTGTTTTACCTGATGTTTTCAAGAAAAAAATACCCAAGACACCCCTGGTTAGACCCTGGCCGGCAGCAGTGCATAAGAGGCAGGTCTTGTTGTTATCTGGCTGTGTTCAATCCTCATTAAGACCAGAAATCGATCTGGCAGCCGCACATGTTTTAGATGAGTTGGGTATTTCTTTGGTTTCGCTCGCTAACAGTCAGTGCTGCGGAGCCCTAAGCTATCATTTGTCAGAACATGATCAGGCCAAACAATTTGCCAAGCAAACTATTGATCTTTGCTGGCCTTATATCACTCAGAATATAGAGGCTATGATCATGACATCCAGCGGTTGTGGAGTGATGCTTAAAGATTATGCGACTTTGCTGCAATATGATGAGCAATATGCTGAAAAATCACGATTATTTTCGGAAAAAGTCAAAGATATTAGTGAGATTTTAAGACATGAGGATCTGTCAATTTTTGCCGGAAAAAATAAAACAATTGCTTTTCAATCACCTTGTACGTTACAGCATGGACAAAAATTAAATGGGGTAGTAGAAGGTATTTTACAAAAGATCGGCTATTCTTTAGCTGCAATTAATGATCCCCATCTTTGCTGTGGTTCTGCAGGTGTTTATTCTTTGTTACAGCCAAAAATGTCAGAACAGTTAAAACAAAATAAATTAATTGCATTGCATAAGCAGCAGCCAGATTTAATAGCGACTGCAAATATTGGCTGTTTAATGCATTTGCAAGATTCTGCGCGGGTTAATGTAGTGCATTGGCTGGAGCTTTTGTATGAACAATAATGTCAAGCAGAAGCTTGAATCACCTTGTGTCAGAAACTGTTGCCTTGATGAGCAAGATATATGCTTAGGCTGTTTTCGTTCTGTCACGGAAATTACCCAATGGGCATTGGCTAGTGACCAGACTCGGCGAGTATTTTTGAAAAATATTGCATTGCGTAGAACGCAACGCAATAGTAATCATTCAAAAAGTGTTCACATATTATCACCTTCTCCAAAGGGAGAATGCAGGGATGAGGGGAAATAGAATGCAAGAACTTTGGAACAAATAATGGCAAATAATAATAGATAAAGAAAAATGGCTTTTCCAAGCATAATCAGCGAGATATGATATTTAAAATCTATAGGATTTTACTCAAAACAGAAACAGCAGTTCTAGTGACGCTTTTGTTGTCCATGATTGTGATTTCGGTTGTGCAAATTGTTATGCGTAATTTTTTTACCTCAGGTCTTTTATGGGGAGATTCTTATGTCAGAATTGCGGTGCTATGGCTGGCATTAATCGGTGCTATGGTTGCCAGTAGGCAAGGAAAGCATATTACCATTGAAGTGCTGTTGCACTTATTTAGTAAAAGAATGCAACAGGCCGTGAAGCGTGTAACAGATACTTTTACCGCATGTGTCTGTTTTGTAGTGGCGTATTACAGTTTTGAATTTGTAAAAATAGAATATGAAGAGGCCGGTCTGGCATTTGCCTTTGTGCCCAACTGGTTATGTGAATCCATTATTCCTTTTGCATTTTTTATTATTGGCTTGCGTTATATTGTTTCTGCCCTATTAAATCTGAGGCATGAGGCATGATCTATTTTTTAATGGCATTATTGCTGCTTATGATGTTGCTGGGAGCGCCATTATTTGTTGTCATTCTATCAGCGGCTTTAATGGGTTTTTATTCGGCTGGGATTGATCTTTCTATAATAGCGATTGAGTTATATAGAATGACCGAAACCCCCTTATTGCTGGCCTTACCTTTGTTTACATTTGCCGGTTATATTCTTTCTGAAAGTAATGCCTCGGAACGATTAATAAAATTGACACGGGTATTTTTTGGCTGGATGCCATCAGGCCTGGCAATTGTATCTCTAGTTGCCTGTGCTATTTTTACCGCGTTCACCGGTGCATCGGGGGTGACTATTGTGGCTTTAGGTGCTTTGTTATTACCGGCGCTACTTAAAGATGGCTACGATGAAAAATTCAGTTTAGGTCTGGTGACATCAACCGGAAGTTTGGGCTTATTACTACCGCCATCCATTCCACTGATTTTATATGGCATTATTGTTCAGCAAATGAATATAGGACAGACATTTACCTTAACTGAATTGTTTATGGCTGGCTTGCTTCCTGGTTTATTAATGGTTGTTGTTTTGGCTTTATGGGTAGTTTGGGCAACACGAGATAGAGTGATTGAGAAAAGCACTTTTTCTTGGCAACAAGCATCTGGTGCTGTGCATGATGCAGCCTGGGAATTACCCTTGCCTTTATTTATTTTTGTAGGGATTTTTGGTGGTTTTTTTGCCGTTTCTGAAGTCGCTGCTGTGACGGCTTTATATGTACTCGTTGTTGAGTGTCTGGTTTACCGGGAAATCAAATTAGGGCAGTTAATTAAGTTGATGTCGGAATCGATGCAAATGGTGGGGGGCATATTATTGATTTTGGCAGTTTCAATGGCGTTTACCAATTTTCTGGTAGATGCTGAAGTGCCTGCGCATTTATTCGAATGGGTGAAAGAAAATGTTGATAGTCAGATAACTTTTCTTATTGTATTGAATATTTTTTTGCTGGTTCTGGGGGCGATTCTGGATATATTTTCCGCTTTAATTATTGTAGTACCACTAATTGTACCCGTGGCAATCGGCTATGGTATTCATCCGGTACATCTAGGGATTATTTTCCTTGCCAATATGCAAATTGGTTATTTAACACCACCGGTAGGAATGAATCTTTTTATAGCCAGTTATCGTTTTGACAGGCCTATTACCGAGTTGTATCGAGCGACTTTACCCTTTATGCTGGTGTTATTGTTTTGTGTGCTAATCATTACCTATGTGCCTTGGTTAAGTATCTGGTTTCTTGAGGCATAGGCTCAAAGTGATGGCTGGACTGTCACACTTTCTAGAAAACTTACATCAAATTAAGATTTCTAGTGCAAAAAAACATTGACTAAATAAGTTATTAACTTCATAATGGCGCGTTCTTGATCAGGAGGGGTTCCCGAGTGGCCAAAGGGATCAGACTGTAAATCTGACGGTTCTA
>CAZNGU010000231.1:0-4655 GCA_964572325.1 uncultured Methylomarinum sp. | reverse complement strand
CCTCAATCTATGAAAGAAGTCATAATAAACAGGTAACAAAAATAGGGTATAGTTTACGGTCAATTTGCTCATTAGAAATGCAAATGTGCCGAAAGTCTTGAAGTTTTGGAGTGTGGATAAATGAAAAAAGCAATAATTACAGGCATCAGCAGGCAAGGCGGCGCTTATTGGCCGCACTCCCCACCCGTGATGCCGTCATTGTGTACTCAGCCTTCTGCTGGCGAAACAGCAGTGCAAGAAGCTAGCCGAATTCACAGAGGCCCTACCAGCGCGGTTTAGCGCTGGCAACCGGGTTAAATAATTCCCGATTGAGACTGAAAAATACTACATCGACAGCCATATTTGGTAACAATTGTGCATTACTCTGCCAGGCTGTTTAAGCGACTTTTGTCAAACTTTGTGGCGAGGTTGAGAATACTGATTTGACAGATTGGCCAGGTATTGCATTTAAGCATCGGTAAAATTATTCACCTGAGACCGTCGAAAGGTTTGACACTTTGACGAACGTCCCCAGGTGTTTTGGTTATAACGAAGTAGATAGCATTCATGCATAGGTAGAAAATAAAACATGTATGAGAATAATTTTAGCTGGAACAATGAAACATAAAATAATCCAGCTTTCCTTATGTGCGATAACTATTCAAAGGTATGGGAATGTTGTTCTAACAACAGAGTGGCTCGATACTAATATGATCGATCTGAAATAAGTAAAAAAATTAAGAGCAAAGCGTTATTAACAGTGTAATGTTTATGAATCTGGCAGCGTATAAAAATGATTTTGTACCCGTGTTGGAAGAAGGAAAAATTAATGTTACTGTTTATTTGACGCACAATTTAATAAGGTTAATTTTATTTCGTTTTCCCCATTAAATATCGTAACTTTTAACTCTAAGTATTAACCAAAATAACTACGCGTTTATACGGAACTTAGCAATGAATAATATAGATAAACTAGTGCACCCTGATGAAGCAATCTTGGTATTAGGTTCAATAAATGCAACCCCGGAAGATAGATATACTACAAGAGATAATATTTATCCAATGCAGGTTATTATTGATGGTCAGGTAAAAAAAATACAGTATTTTCAATCATGGGGTGAAATGGGGGTAAGTGCACTTGCCCCAACGACAAATGACTGGACCTCTTTTTTTCTGACCACAGGTAATGATTTATTTAAAATTAATCTGGATCCCAATATATCGGCGGAATCTATAAGTATAGATAATCTCAAGGACTTACACGAAATAACATTATTTGATCGAAATTTATGGCTTGCAAACACAGGTCATGATGAAGTTATCGCATATAATATCGATAAACAAAAAGTCCATGAAAGAGTTCGCCTTGAAAAATTTAGATCGCAAAGAAATATAACAAGAAGCGCTGAAAGTGATATTAGTGAAATAGATACTTTTCATTGTAACCAGGCATTCAAAGGCTACAATAATTGCATGTATGTACTAACGCATCATGCTTCCGGCAGACAGCAACTCATTAAGCGTATTACAAAAAAAATAAAAAAACATGGTGATGGTGGCGTAATTAATATTGACACAAATGAAGCTTTTGATTTAAGCCTGAAAGGGCCGCATACAGTACGCAATGTAAATAACCAGTACTGGGTGTTCGATAGCGGTAGCAACACAATAAATATATACGATCCTTCATGGAAGTTATTAAAAAAGCTTTCCACACGCGGATGGGGCCGAGGTGCAGATTTATCTAGCAAAACGGGGGCATATTATGCAGGCATATCTGAAACCCGCAAACGCTACCGTAAAAAAAATAGTGAATCTACTACGTGCAATTTAGTTCAGGTGTTTTCAATTGATTCCCAGAGTTGTATTGGTGAAATAGCCATTCCAGACGGAATTGAACAAATTAATAATGTTTATGTAATACCAAAGCCTATTGCTCAATATTTACTTGAATTGGCTCCATAGATATTAGGGATGATAAATTTTGGCTTCACGATTATCACAACATACTAGTAATAGAGATAATAATTTTAACTTGCTACATTTTATTGCAGCATCTATGGTGCTCTTTAGTCATAGTTATGCACTTTCCGGTACGGCCGGTGAACCATTAAAAGAGCTTGTAGGGTTTTCACTTGGGCATATAGTGGTTGATATCTTTTTTGTAACAAGTGGTTTTCTTGTTACGGCTAGTCTATTAACTAGAAATAATCTGCTTGCATTTATCTGGGCAAGATTTCTTAGAATATATCCAGCATTAACTATATCGGTTATATTTTGTGTTGTTGTAGGTTTATTTTTTACTACTAGATCCAGGTTGTCGTATCTAGCTAATGGTGAAATTTATAAGTTTATTATCTACAATCTCAATTTAATATTAGGGCATATTCAATATTCCCTACCAAACGTTTTTGCTGATAATCCATAGAAAAACACAGTGAATTGATCTTTATGGACGTTACCATGGGAAATAAGAATGTATGCTATTCTGGTTATTTGTGGTGCGTTTGTTTATGTAATACCCATCTTCAAAAAAAAAACCTTAATGGAATTCTTTTATTTTTAGGCATATCATCTACATTACTCTATTTATTAAATCATGTTTTTTTAGTCTCGGATTCAAAAAATATTATTAATGCCTTGCGTTTTACTTCAATGTTTTTTATTGGCGCATCTGCATTTATTCTCAAAGACAAGATTATTTTATCTTACCGTATTGCAATTTTAATTTCAATTTGCATTTTATTTATCATTCTTGCCGGAAAGAACAGTGCATTTTTTGTTGTGTATGGCAGCCTTATCTTCTATCTTGTATTATACGCATCATACCTGCCTTCAGGAAGTATAAGACTTTTTAATAAGCTCGGGGATTATTCATACGGCATGTATATTTATGGGTTTCCCGTTCAACAGTCAATTGCTGCATTTAGTACTAATTATTTCTTTTGCAAGAATGTTGGTGACTTCTTTTCTTGTTACTCTTGCTATCGCTATAATTTCTTGGCATTACATAGAAAAACCTGCTCTAAAGATGAAAGGAAGTTATGTGTTTCTGGATAAAATAGTAGGCAAATTTTTTAAATCAAATACTAACCTTAATTAAGGAGAGTAATTAATTGTATTATCAAAACGCGAGACCTGAAGTGGCAAAGTTTTTGCCTAGCCATTATAAAAGGGTTCTAGATATAGGTTGTGGAGAGGGTTTTTTTTCGAAAAACTTAAAACCTGATAGTGAAATATGGGGTATCGAGCCAGTAAAAACTACCGCAAAAAAGGCATCTAAAAATATAGGAAAAGTGTTAAATGGACTCTATGAGGATGTCTATGCTGAACTCCCTGATAATTACTTTGACCTAATTATATGCAATGATGTGATTGAGCATTTTAAAGATCATGATGCGTTTTTCGAATCCATCAAACAAAAGATGAACAATAATTCCTACATCATCGGTGCGATACCAAATGTTAGGTACGCTAAAAATTTATACAATATTTTATTTAATAAAGATTGGAGATATGAAGATTCTGGAATACTCGATAGAACACACTTGAGATTCTTTACTGAAAAGAGTTTGCAAAGAACATTCGCAAAACATGATTTTATAATCGATGAATTTTATGGGATTAATAGCTTGGTTTCAGAATCTTTTTCTTATAAGGAAAAAATAAAAAAACTGCTACTTTTAATTGTAATTTTCAGTTCTTTTGGTTATTACAAAGACATACAATATCTCCAATTCGGGTTTCGTTTAAAATACAGTTAACATTATGAATCAATTATCTTTGCCTAATTTTTTTGTGGTTGGCGCACAAAAAGCAGGTACAACATCATTGTATCATTACCTTAGTTCACACCCAGACATTTATCTTCCTTCTCAAAAGGAAACGCGTTTTTTTGTGATGGATGAACTATATTCAAAAGGTATTGATTTTTATAAAAATGAATTTTTTAGTTCAGTTTCAGATAAAAAAGCTGTTGGTGAAATGGACCCAAATTATATGTTTTTTGAAAGAGCACTGGATCGCATTGGTGATAATCTCGACCTCGCTCAGGTAAAATTCATTTTCCTCCTGCGGAATCCAGTTGACCGAGCATTTTCTCATTACCTGATGATTTGTAGGCGGGGGATGGAGTCATTGAGCTTTGAAGATGCTATCGCACAGGAATCATCTCGTATTGCCAATGGTGGCTATTATGAGAAAGTCCATTATAGTTATATAAGACGTGGCTTTTATTTTAGCCAAATAGAGCGTTTTCTTTCGCGTGTTGATAGGTCGCAAATGTTATTTTTACTTACGGAAGACTTGAAATACAAACCAGAATCATGTTTGAAAGAAATATTTAGCTTCCTGGATATATCGAGCAACTATATGCCCACTAATATCAGTAATACTTATCATTGTGCAAAAGTCCCGATAAATGCTTCTCTTCAGCGTAGGATTGTCGGTGGTGATAGTGTTGAAAAGAAATTATTACGAATGCTGATTCCATATAAACCACTGCGAGAGAAATTACGAACGAAGCTATTGGCCTGTAATCAAAGATCAGGGAAAAATATTAAACTAAGCAATGAAACACGGAGAATGCTAATAGATACGTACACTTCAGAGGTGCACAAGCTTGAACAATTCCTGGGGCGCAACCTGGATAGCTGGATAGTAGAATAATGTTGGTG
>CAZNGU010000230.1:0-4665 GCA_964572325.1 uncultured Methylomarinum sp. | reverse complement strand
ATAAGTGGAAAACTAGAACATAAAATCGCTCCCAAAACATTGGATCTATCCACTGTTTTTTCAACATTATATCAATCTGAAGATGATTCACTATCAATCCAGGCAAAACTGTCTTTCTATATCCTGATTTGCCTTTTTATCTACTGGTTCTCTCGGCGTATCACGTTTATCGTACAACGGGTTTTCGGAATTGATATTCCTGAAATTGTAAAAAACAATAAAATAAATAATTTAAAAATTGATGAACTGGAATTGTCCGGACAATGCCTGATATTCATTAATGGTGTTGATGAAAACATCAAAGAATTTTGCATGGACAAGTATCAAACCCAAAATAAGATCAAATTTGAATTAACACCTGTAAATAAGACGGATTTAGGAAAACTTGTTTCTTATTTTGAAATACAAGTTAATAGCAAAGAAAACAAAGAAAACAAAGAAAACAAAGAAATGGAATATAAATTCTATGTAATTCCAGAGTTCATTATTGCGACGAGCAGGCAAAAAACGCGTCTAATGATTCTTGAGTGTCTTGAAAAATTACAAAAAGAAGCCAGACCCAATAACAGAATCTTCATCCTGTTATGTGTCGAGATTCACCCCCTAAGATGCTTGATCAAGCCAGAGCTCTATACCGGTACTCATATGGAACATTTTGCTTCCATTTCAAATCACGAGGAAAAATACCGCTGGATTAAAGTTCTAACCAAATTTATGGAATATAATAATAATGAAGAACTTAATAATCCGGCTGATATACGTACCAAAACCAGTAAAAGTCAGCTAAAAGAACTTCATCAATATATAGACCAGAATATATACTGGCCAGACTCCGATAGCATCAGAAAAAAAGCCCATGCTTTCGTCGATACAAACATAGATACGCATGAAATCACTAGGGAAGAAATTGTCGAGTATGTAGGAAACATCAATTACCCATACTATCGAAGACTTTGGGGCTTGTGTAATATTGATGAACGACTATTGCTGTATCAGCTTTCAACTGATCATTTTGCCAACCCTCTTAACAGAGGCGTGATTAGGAGCCTATATAGTCGAGGTTATATAGTTCCCGAACCTTTTTTTCGTATTCCCGACCACTGTTTTAAAAAGTTTATTTTAGCCGCTGAGCCAGTTAGTACATTCCAGCAATGGGAAAAAAATGCCAATCAAAGTTTATGGACCAACATAAAAGCCCCCCTTTTTATCATGCTGGTTTTTCTCGCAGGCTTGTTTATTTATATTTCGACCGATGCACTCGAAACGACTCTTGGTTTATTAACACCTTTGTTAGCACTTATTCCACTACTTTTACGAAGTGTGAGTACTGTTCAGGCGAGTAACGTAGTGAAAGAAGCTGTAGCTAGCAATGATTTAGAAAATGAGTCATAACATTTATCGGTTAATATTAAAATGTCTGCACCTTGTTTGAGTTGATTTATTCGTCTAATCTTATTTTTAAATAATCAAATTTTATTAACAATTTATGAACCCACATTTATTCTCTTTTCTTAATAAAACGAATGAATCGACAATCACCTTAACAGGCAAACCAGTACTTGATATTCAGGATATTCTGAATATCGCTCAAAACAGAGCTGAGATTATGCTTGACCTTAGCACCGAAAGTAAACAGGCAATTAAAGCATGTTATGACTGTATGATTGAACAGGTCAAGGATGGAATGCCCATCTATGGCACCAATTCTTCTTTTGGAGAACAGGCTAACAGACTACGAATAAATCACCATGCTGAAGCCCGGATTGAATCAGCTAAAGAAATATCTGAATCCATTCTTTTTACTGATGTTTCCGTTGGCCCACCTTTGCCAAATGAGATGGTACGTGCGGCCATGCTGATTCGGACAAATATGTTATTACAAGGTGTCAGTGCCGTAAAACAACAAGACATAGAAGTTTTTATTACCTTACTCAATAAAAATATCACACCTGTTGTTGGGTCTTATGGCAGTCTTGGTGCTTCGGGTGATCTGGCTCAAAATTGCCGCATTCTCTCAACTGCAATGCATAAAGATCACGTTAAGGTCAACGCCCCATTGCCAGATGACCCTGAAGTAAAAATCAGAAATGGAAAGGAAACTTTACTAAAACATAACATCAAACCCCTTCAATTGGACCCCAAAGCTGGTTTAGGCATGGTAAATGGCGATAATTTTTCTACCGCTGCAGCCATACTGTTATTCAAAGATGTATCCGAACTAATGCTGCTTAATATTTTAATTGCGGCATTAATGGTGCAGGTTCTCAGAGGAACCAGCCGTTCATTTCATCCCTTGCTTGCCCGTGTCCGACGACATCCGGGGCAACGTCTAGCTGCTGATCTATTTCGAGAGCTATTGAAAGATAGTGAGTTGGTTTATGATGAACTAGGTAAAAAGATTTCCAGCCTTAAGCAAATACCAGATAATGCCTCTAATTCAGATAAATCAAAGATTAAATATGATAAAAGCATACAGGATGCTTATAGTCTGCGTTGTTTATCCCAGTTTCTAGCTCCAGACCTTGAGATTTTGGGGCATATCAAAGAAACATTGGAAATTAATGCTAATGGCGTATCAGATAACCCTTTGTGGGTAAAAGACTTGTCACATCTTTCTACTGACAGTGATCCATATGATTTTGATGAAGAAGATATTGATAGCTGGGTCAGCGGCGGTAACTTTCTTGGAATGCATATGGCTGAATCAATTGACCAAATGCGAAAAATTATCACTCGTCTGGTCAAACTTAACGACCGACATTTAGCTCGCCTGGTCAATACTCATAAAAATGCCGGACTACCACCAAACCTTTCACACTGGAATAGCTCCGTTTCTGGCTGTACTTTTAAAGGACTGCAGATTCAAATGGGCATGATGGAGGTTTATACCACCGCGCTGGCAACCCCTATAACAACAACCTTTGGTTTACATGAAGAAAACAATCAGGATGTAACTGCTCATGGCCTGACTTCCTGGCTTTTAGCTAGTGAAAATATACGCCTGGCTCGCTACGCTGCAGCGACTAATCTGATTGCTGCTGTCCAGGCTGTTGATCTTCGTTATTTAGACCATAATGAGACTTTTGAAAGCAAAAACCCTAGAGATTTGCTTTCACCTGAAACACGACATTGCTATGATTTCGTCCGTGACACCCTGAAAAACACAAAAGGTATAAACACGAATGGCTTACCCCTTATAGACAAGGATCAACCTATGTCTCATTTTCTGGAAGAGATATATGAACGTTTGTGTGATAGTGACTCCCTGCATGAATTAATAGCGCCGCTATTGAAAAGCATGTCAGATAAATAGACCTGTATCTTTATACCTAGTTTTCGCATTAAAGGATAGAGCCTATGTCAAATGTCTATGATGAAATTTTCTTTTATCATAGATATTTAGTACACCATTAATCTTGATAGCTTAATACTAAGCGTTTGACTTCACTCAAACTAAAATTCATCATTGTGACAATTATTACACCACACTCTTTATCCTAAATAAATCACCAACCAAAGCATTAACTAAATGTTTCTTATACTATTTAGCCATCTATTGATTCAATCAATGTATAATCGATTGTTATTATCTTATCAATTGAGACACTCTATATAAGGAACTATTATGAATCTTAGAGATTTAAGTTACCTGGTGGCTGTAGCTGATTTGCATAGCTTTGTGCAAGCAGCAGAACAATGCTGTATCAGTCAACCCACACTGAGTACGCAAATTAAGAAAATGGAAGAAAGTCTGGGTGTAAAGATTTTTGAACGCAGTAATAAAAAAGTGTTAACGACGGAATTAGGAGAGCAGATTATTGCATCCGCCCGCCGCGTATTGCTGGAAATTAATCATATGGAGGAATTGGCCGTCAATGCACAGAACCCTTTTGCAGGGAACTTTAGTCTGGGAGCTATTCCTACACTTTCTACTTATATTTTTCCTAAGCTGGTGCCGCTTATCAAACAGACACTGCCAGAATTACAACTCATCCTGATTGAGAAAAAAACTGATGAATTGATCATACAATTAAAGCAAGGTCACATTGATGCTGCACTACTTGTTTTACCCACAAAGGAAGACTTTCTGGTCAGTGAAAAACTGTTTGATGATGAATTCAAACTGGCTGTGGCTATAGACAATCCGTTGGCAAAAAAGAAAATAATTACGTCAAAAGATTTATTACACCAGCAAATATTATTACTTGATGAAGGTCATTGTTTACGCGATCAGGCATTACAGGTTTGTCAATTGAAAGGGGCTGAGGAGCAGCGGGGGGTTAGAGCGACAGGACTGGAAACACTCCGACAAATGGTTCGAGCGGGTACAGGTATTACCTTTATGCCCAAAATTGCCATCAATGAAGCCGAGACGGGAATTAGATATATTCCCTTCACAGAGCCAGTTCCCAGTCGTAGCGTTGGACTGGCCTGGAGAAAAACAAGTGCTAGAACGGAGTTAATAGTAAAATTTGTTGACCTTATAAGCATGTCTATAGACTATTTAGAAACATCAGCATATAAGCAATCTGATTAGTGGAAAACACTTAATGATAGAGTCATGTAGCAGAACAACGCATAGCATCAGGGATGGTGTGTAGCATAATGCTATGGATGGCATGTAGTAGAGCAACGCACTAGGGCAGGAAGCCCGTAGGTAGAATA
>CAZNGU010000229.1:0-4665 GCA_964572325.1 uncultured Methylomarinum sp. | reverse complement strand
CCAAAATCCTGCGTCAAACTTTCGTATATTATTAAATTCTCGTTCCTTAAAGGATCTGTTTTAAGATTTATTGCACCATTTGCAACACTGCGCTTTAGGATCTGATTGAAATTTTTATTTGTGTCATCTTGATTTATTAGTCTTCTTCCCCCGCAAGCAACCGTTCAATATTTGTTTTATGTCGCCATAACAAAATGACTGAAATCAAAATAAAAGCGATTAATAATGGGGTATCTTTAATAATAAACCAGACATAAAGAGGGGTTAAAACAGCTGCAACTAATGCAGAAAGGGAAGATATCTTGCTAATTTTAAAAACAGCATACCAGGTTGCAGAGACTGCAAGCCCTAATAACCAGGTCACACCTAAGGTGACACCTAAAGTTGTAGCAACTCCCTTGCCGCCTTTAAAGCCAAAAAACACAGGATATAAATGGCCAAGAAAAGCCGCAAAAGCTACAACAGCCAAAATTTCCGAATCAACACCTAGCGTTTTTGCCATAAAAACAGGAATAAATCCTTTTAAAGCATCACCTAATAGAGTAATAGCGGCTGCTTTTTTACCGCCTATTCTCATTACATTAGTTGCACCTGGATTTCCTGAGCCCTGATTACGAGGATCATCCAGCCCCATAAGGCGACATACAATAATGGCGCTGGAAACTGATCCAACCAAATATGCAAACGGCACTAAAAACCACTCAATCATTTCATCTCCTGGTAATCAAACTTGTATAGCAAAGACATTTCCCTGATACTTATACATTTAGAAACTTCATTTTAACCGGAAACTCTAATGGACATCATTTTTTTAGGCGCACTTGAGGCTGCTACAATCATAGGCATCTACGATTGGGAAAGAGAGACCAAGCAAACAATTGTGCTTGATATTGAAATGGCTTTCGATATAAAAAAAGCGGCAGAAACTGACGACATTCAGCATACTTTGGATTATAAGGCAGTTTCAGAGCGTGTCGTCACTTTTGTGGAACAAAGCCAGTTTTTTTTAGTCGAAAAGCTGATAGATGAAATAGCCAATATTTTATTAACTGAGTTTAATACACCCTGGGTAAAAGTTACCCTTAATAAAAGAGGGGCAATCAGTCGTGCTAGAGATGTTGGCATTATTATAGAACGGGGGGAGAAATAACTTATGCCCACAGGTTTTATAAGTATCGGTAGCAATATTGATAAAGAGATTCATGTCCCTTCAAGTCTAAATGCATTAAAAAATGAATTTGGCACACTGCTTATTTCCAGTCTTTATGAAACAGAAGCGGTTGGTTTTGAAGGTGATGACTTTCATAACCTGATTGTGCAATTTAATTCGAATATGGAAGCTAAGGCAGTAGCAAAAACTCTTAGGCAAATTGAACTAGCTCACGGTAGAACTCGGGACAGCAGAAAATATGCAGCAAGAACCCTGGATCTGGATTTGATTTTGTATGGAAATTGGATTCTTAGTGACGGTCGTTTGCAAATTCCTCGTGATGAAATTGACCGATACGCTTTTGTACTTGAACCTTTAGCTGAAATTGCTCCCGATTTATTACACCCCGTCAGTCAGGTAAGCTATGCTACATTATGGCGTCGTTTTGATAAGACCGGACTTAAGCAAACTATCATATCCTCAAATTTTGAAATATAAATTATTAGTTTAAACCCTTGACATAGAAAACAAGTAACCTTATGAATAAGCAAAAAAAAATAAAACCAATTAGTTATATTACGATGCTATCCCTTGTATTTGTTATCGCCACATTTGAAGCGAAAGCAGCAGAAGAAATTGATAGCAAAACTGAAGTTAAAGCAGAAGTAGCCAAGAAGACTTGCCTGACTTTTGCACAATTAAAACCGGGGCAGAAAAAAGAATATTCTAATTGCGTAAGACATACCTATAACAAAGCACGATGCAAGAAAAAGTCTAATTTGTGTTTGAAGTAAACAACTCTTCAGAATCAATCTGATTAATTAGACATGAATGTTTAATGATGTGGTTCCAAAAAGAGATTGATCTTAAACCTAGGGCACGTGGCTTTCATTTGGTGACAGATGAAATCATGTCTAATTTTCCTGAGTTGAAAAATATTAAAATTGGCATAATTAATCTGCTTATTAAGCATACTTCTGCATCGCTGACACTCAACGAAAATGCTGACCCAACGGTTCGACAAGATTTTGAAAACTACTTTAACCGCGCTGTGCCAGAAAATGAACCTTACTATAAGCATCTTGATGAAGGTAGTGACGATCTTCCTGCACACTTAAAAGCGAGTATTTTGGGCAATAGCTTAAATATACCAGTAAGTAATGGAAAGCCAAATCTAGGTATTTGGCAGGGCATGTACTTATGTGAGCATAGAAATCATGGAGGGAGTCGTCGTATTGTGGTAACTATTCACGGTGAGTAAATCTTTTGTAGATAAAATACGGATTTTTTAGGTATGTTGTAGTCAAGTAGAAGAAAATCAGGAACATTGAATGGAGAGTAATATGAAAATAGCAAAACAAATTTTATTTTTTATTTTTTTTAGTTTTAGTTTTAGTTTTAACGCAGTAGCTGAAATGGAGGAACTTACCGAGATTGAGGTATACCATAGTCCTACCTGTGGTTGCTGTAGTAAATGGATAGCACATTTAAAACAAAACCAGTTTAAGGTAAAGGATTTTATAAGTAATGATGTGCAGGCAAAAAAAGATGAAGTGGGTGTGCCAAAAAATATGGCATCTTGTCACACAGCGATTGTTGATGGCTATGTAATTGAAGGTCATGTGCCAGCAGCTGATATTAGAAAACTACTCAAACTAAAGCCAAAAGTAATAGGAATTTCCGTACCAGGTATGCCAGTAGGAACACCAGGAATGGAAATGGGAGGAAGAAAAGATCCTTATAAAGTTGTGTCTTTCGATAATAAAATGAACTATAAAGTTTTTACGCCTTACCAAGGGAAAGAGTAGTTGGGAGTATAGGTTGGCACTCCGTCAATATAATATTGATGGAGTGCTGATGTTGCACAAACTCTCTGCCCCAGGATGTTCAAAAATTTCACCTCACCGGAATTTTTCAGGATCATCGATTCGGCTAACTTTGCCTTAGAATTGAGTCTAAAACCATTCAGCTTATCCATGGCAAAGTATTTAGGTAATATTCACTATTATCGACTAGAAGCTCGTGCCATACTGATAAAAAATAAAAAGAGGTGAGGCTATGGATGCTACAGTAATGTTGGAAACATTGTCTAGCAGGGATCATCAGGCAGCATTAGCGGTCATTATTCAACTTGCCGAATGTCGGACAAGAAAAAGATTAAGTAATATTTTAAAAACATCAGTCCTGCCACTAATTGGGTGTAGTGGAGCTTTTTATGCTCATTTGGAAGGCAAAGACAATACTCCAAGATTGTTGGATAACATTAATGTTTCTACCCTTTGCCGGTGCTGGTGGAAAGACTTCTATCAGATTGCTACACAAAATCATTTGCTGAATCATTCTATTATCAGCGATAAAACCTTTTCCTTAGCCACTGAAGCTTTCTGTTGTATAGGTAAAGCTTGTTCGCAATGCTCGGCTTGTCAAAGTAATATTTTAAGTCATGAATATCGTAACTGTACAGTTGTTGCCCTTTTTGATTCGCCAAATCCTACTATAGCTCTCTATTTTTATCGTTTTAGTTCACAGGCACCGCTATACAGCCAACGTGACACTAAACTGTTACTGTTATTACGTGCGGTTCTCTTGCAAACAGTCAATGCTATTATTTATCGAGAACAATGCTACAATTTACAGCAAATTTTGAATTATTTGCCTGATCAGCGAGAACCATTAGCTGTTATAAATGAATTAGGGTTTTTGGTCTATAAAAACACAGCATTTGAAAAGCTAGTTGGGCAAGAAAAAGGCAAGCAGATATTGACTAGACTTATGCAAAAAAAAAGTGTAAAACAGGCTGGTGAGAGTAATGCTTATTTATCTCAATTAGGCCAACGCTTGTATAAAGTGAGCCTGACAGCAATCAAAGAAAGTGTTTCTGAGAGTAGGAGGTTGAGTTTGTTACGTTTATCTCGAGTGATCGACAAAAAACTAAAAATCTACCGAAAACTAAATAAGGCGGGGCTATCTTGCCGCGAACTTGAAATCGCGACACTGATTTATCAGGGAGGCTCAGCTCGTAATATCTCCGAACAACTCAATCTAAGCTATCACACGGTACGCAATCATATTAAACACATTTATAGCAAACTAGAAGTTTCTACGCGTAGCGAAATGTTGACCTGGGGCAGTTAAGGCAAGTAAGGGGCGAGAGCAGGAGCGGAAGCTTTGTATGAATAGTTGCGTAGCTTGCTATGTGCCTATTTGTACGCCTTGAATACGAATAAAAATCCTTCGCCAATTGCCAAACTTATTCCGTGCACGTTCCTAAGACAGCTTTTCCTAAGTAAATATAAAAATTTCAGTTAACCCAGAAATGATATTTTTCCCGAATACAAGATAATCATTTACTAGTGTAAATCCCTGTTTCTGCGCTCCGTTCCGTTCTCACTCAATTAGCAAGGGCTCGTGACGATCTTGAGCCAGTTCTTTATAAATAGTTCCCCGTACGTTCCTAAGCTTAAATTCAGAACTCCTGATCTCAGAGATTAAAGTCTGACACCATAAATTTCAAT
>CAZNGU010000228.1:0-4693 GCA_964572325.1 uncultured Methylomarinum sp. | reverse complement strand
AACCAAAATCCTGCGTCAAACTTTCGTATATTATTAAATTCTCGTTCCTTAGTCTTTGCTAAAATAAAAACGTTATTGACTGCTTGACTTAAATTGCTTAGAAAGCGCATGAAACTATTTGA
Source organism: uncultured Methylomarinum sp. (assembly GCA_964572325.1). Taxonomy (GTDB): domain Bacteria; phylum Pseudomonadota; class Gammaproteobacteria; order Methylococcales; family Methylomonadaceae; genus QPIN01. The sequence continues at coordinate 4,571 of CAZNGU010000228.1, read as the reverse complement.
GCAATGTAGCCCGTTTTTTTGCTATTCAATATCAAGCAATAGGCGTATAGCAATCGGGCAAGTGTTGTACAATGCAGAAAATGGATAAAAAAGTCAATTTTTCAAATTGTTAAATCTTTACTTCTCCTCAGAACCGTCACTATTGGAATACTGGAAAGCTAATGAGTAAGCTACTAAAACTGTTTCAGGAATCTTCTGCATTTTATGGTAGCAATGCCACTTTTATAGAAGGCTTATATGAACAATATCTTGATGACCCGGATACCGTGTCAGAAAGCTGGCAGGAGAAGTTTACTGCACTGCATAATGGGGCGACACATGAAACGGCTCACAGTCCTATTGTTGATCGCTTTGAAAAATTAGCTAAAGCCACGCAAGGAAGGCTGGCAAAATTACAGGGTTTTACTGAAGAAAGTGTTAAAAAACAGTCTGCAGTGGCTCGTCTGATTAATCATTATAGTGTTCGTGGACATCAAATAGCAGCAAACAATCCCTTAGGTAATAAAATCGAAATACCTGCTGACCTTGAACCGGCCTATTATGGTTTGGCAGAACCGGATATGGACACTCTTTTTGATTGTGGATCGCTCTATGGTGTTAACAAACTGCCTTTAAGAAAAATTATTTCTACTCTTCAGGAAATTTATTGTGGCAGCATCGGCAGTGAATATATGCATATTGTAGATGCAGATACTCGGCGCTGGATAAAAAACAAACTGGAAGGGAAAAAACTGGATTCCAGCACCCATTCGGACGAAAAAAAAGCATCCCTACTAAAATCTTTAACGGCTGCTGAAGGTATTGAAAAACATTTACATCGTAAATATGTCGGGCAAAAACGTTTTTCTTTAGAAGGGAGTGAATGTTTAATACCGATCCTTGATGAATTAATACAAAATGCAGGCGCAAGAGATGTTAAAGAAATAGTCATTGGTATGGCACACCGTGGACGACTGAATGTGCTTATTAATATATTGGGGAAAAGTCCAGCACAGTTATTTGGAGAGTTTGAAGGGGCTCATGCTTCATCACCCGGCGCCATAACCGGTGACGTTAAGTATCATATGGGGTTTTCTTCAAATGTCGCGACACCGGGTGGCCCTGTACATTTGACAATGGGCTTCAACCCCTCTCATCTTGAAATTATTAACCCTGTGGTTGAAGGTTCAGTTAAAGCCCGACAAGATAGGCGAGGCAAGGGCAGTATTGATACTATTGTACCTATTTTAATCCATGGGGATGCCGCTTTTGCCGGACAAGGAATTGTCATGGAAACCTTAAATATGTCAGAGACCCGAGCCTTTTCTACGGGGGGTACGGTTCATATTGTTATCAACAATCAAATAGGATTTACTACCAGTAATCCGTTTGATGCACGTTCGACGCTTTATTGCACCGATGTTGCCACCATGATTCATGCCCCTGTTTTTCATGTCAATGGTGATGACCCAGAAGCCGTATTGTTTGTGACCCAGTTAGCACTGGATTATCGAATGAAATTCAATAAAGATGTGGTTATTGATCTGATCTGCTATCGAAGACTAGGGCATAATGAGGCAGATGAACCGGCTACCACTCAGCCGATGATGTACAAAATTATACGTGGTTTGCCTTCTGTGCGTGAACTCTATGCGCAACGCTTAATAGAGCAGGGCACACTCAGCGAACAAACAGCACAGCAAAAGATTGCTGATTATCAGCATTTATTAGATGAAGGCAAGCCAGTTTCTCGCCCAGTACTCAGTGATTCCACCTACCATTATTCCAGACAATGGGAAAAATATGAGAACCAGGAATGGCAAGCTCCTTGTGATACTCGGGTTTCCTTAGAGAAAATCCGTTTTTGCAATGATAGGTTGCATCAATTACCGGCAGGGTTTGAATTGCATCCACGGGTGGCTAAAGTTATGGAGAACAGGGTAAAAATGTCAGCAGGTGCCTTACCGATAGATTGGGGATATGCAGAAAATCTGGCCTATGCCACTTTGATTACTCAATGTAAAGGCATCCGCCTGATTGGACAGGATGTGGGGCGAGGCACTTTTTCTCATCGCCATATTGCTTTACATAATCAAATAGATGGCGAGACCTATTATCCTATCCAGCATATTAGCGAAAACCAGGGACGTGCCCAGGTTTTTGACTCCTTATTATCGGAAGCGGGTGTATTAGGATTTGAATTTGGCTATAGCTCCACAGAGCCAGAAAAATTGGTGATATGGGAAGCACAATTTGGTGACTTTGCTAATGGTGCACAAGTTGTTATTGACCAATTTATTAGTTCTGCTGAAACCAAATGGGGACGCTTATGTGGTTTGGTGATGCTATTGCCCCATGGTTTCGAAGGCCAGGGGCCTGAGCACTCATCAGCCAGGCTTGAACGTTATCTACAGCTTTGCGCAGACCACAATATTCAGGTTTGTTACCCTACCACGCCGGCTCAAATATTTCATTTATTGAGGCGTCAGCAATTACGTCCTTACCGCAAGCCGCTTATCGTTATGAGCCCCAAAAGTTTGCTTAGGCATAAAATGGCTGTTTCTACCCTGGAAGATTTAAGCGAGGGTGAGTTTCAATGCATTATTTCTGAACTGGATGAAATTGACCCCAGGCAAGTGACCCGTATCGTGATGTGCTCCGGAAAAGTTTATTATGATTTGCTTGAGACTCGTAGAGAAGATGCTCTTAAACATGTTGCCATAATTCGTATTGAGCAATTGTATCCTTTTCCGATTGATTTGTTTGTCGCTGAAATCAATAAATATTCTCAAGCAAAAGAATATATCTGGTGTCAGGAAGAACCCAAAAACCAGGGTGCCTGGTATCAAACTAAACACCATTTTTACGATAATATAAAAAAAGATATCACTGTCTATTATGCTGGAAGAGCCGCCTCGGCAGCACCTGCTGTGGGTAGCCTTGCTGCCCATATTGAACAACAAAAAGCGGTTGTCCAGGCAGCGCTTTACCATACCACCGAAGGATAAAAAAAATGAGTATAGAAATTCTGGTTCCCAGCCTCCCTGAATCTGTTTCTGATGCGACACTTTCAGTTTGGCATAAACAAGCGGGGGATTTTGTTAATAAAGGTGAAAACCTTATTGACCTAGAGACTGATAAAATTGTACTGGAAGTGCCTGCTCCGGAATCAGGTATACTCAGTGAAGTACTTCAACAAGAAGGTGCCACCGTTGTAGGCGGGGATTTACTGGCTCGACTTGATCTTAAAAAGGAAGAAGAGGTGCCTGCAAAAACAACGGAAAGCAAAGCGGTTGTTGAGGCTTCCGTATTAGAAGACATTCCTCTCAGTCCAGCTGTTAGACGTTTAGTACAAGAAAAAAATATAGACCCCCAAATGATTTCCGGTTCAGGGAAAAAAGGGCGTCTGACTAAAGCCGATGTTTTAGATTATATTGAAAAGAATGCTAAACCCGAACAAGCGGTAGAACAAACTGCGAGCAAATCGCTTGTTACAGAGACTCCGGTAGTTACTGATAGCAATTCAAAGGTAGTTACCCATTTTCGTCCGGAACAACGCGTTCCCATGACGCGATTGCGCGCAAAAGTAGCGGAGCGTTTACTACAGGCACAGCAAAATGCCGCCATGTTGACCACTTTTAATGAGGTCGATATGAAAAGTGTTATAGATTTAAGAAATCAGTACAAGGATCGCTTTCAGCAAAAGCATAATGTCAAATTAGGGTTCATGTCTTTTTTTATTAAAGCCTCTATTGAAGCATTAAAAAAATACCCGGCTATCAATGCTTCTATTGATGGCAAGGATATTATTTATCATGGCTATTATGATATGGGTATTGCTGTATCAACCCCACGTGGATTGATTGTTCCGGTAATCAGGGATGCAGATCAACTGGACTTTGCTGGTATTGAGCAAAGTATTTTCGAATATGGAAGCAAAGCAAAAGAGGGTAGCTTAAGTTTTGAGGATTTAAGCGGTGGGACATTTACTATCACTAATGGAGGGATTTTTGGTTCGATGTTATCAACCCCTATTCTTAATCCGCCACAATGTGCTATTTTAGGGATGCATGCGATTAAAGAACGCCCGATCGTAGTCAATGGAGAAATTGTTATTCGACCTATTATGTATCTTGCCTTATCTTACGATCATCGCCTGGTCGATGGCAAAGAAGCGGTACAGTTTTTAATGACTATTAAAGAGTGTCTGGAATCACCGGCTCATCTTTTACTTAATATATAGGTAAATGTATGACAATCTCTGCAGAAAAAAATTATGATGTTATTATCATTGGTGCCGGCCGGCAGGGTATGTGGCGGCTATTCGAAGTGCGCAACTGGGTTTAAAAACGGCCTGTATTGATAACTGGAGTAATATAAAAAATCAATCCAGTTTGGGTGGGACATTTGTCAATGCCGGTTGTATTTCTTCAATGGCATTATTGGAAACATCCAAAATATATAATTTATTAAACCATGACATTGCTATCCATGGTATTTCGTTAGACAATCTGACTATTGATCTTAAGCAGATGATCAAACGAAAAGATTCAATTATTAATTTACTGAGTGAGCATATTGCCAAACTCTTT
>CAZNGU010000227.1:0-4696 GCA_964572325.1 uncultured Methylomarinum sp. | reverse complement strand
GGCTCTTTTTGCTAAGAAAAAACAAAACCAAATCGTTAAATACCCGGGAATACGCCAATTAATGAGTGGCTCTAGCGCTGTTATTAATTGTGATAAGGAAGCCTGTGATGCCGCAGCAAGCCCTTTGTCTAGTACAGATTCAGAAATGGGCGCACTCTGGAATCAGCAAAAAAACAAAGGCTCTCTTAATATATCAAATCGCTCGCTTATTTCTGTTAATACTGAAGATAATGCTTCTGCTGCAACTGCCGCTGCAGGTTTATCCTTATCTGGTTTACGCGCCAGTCTGTTTAGTTCTTCAGCGCAGAGCATTGCTTCAATGCAAGAGTCTTTATATGCTTCTGCCGGAAAAAGATTGCCTTTTCTGCTACATCTTAGCTGTAAATCCCTGACTAAAGCTACTTCTAACAAGTATTGTAGTCATGATGATTATCATAGTTTAAATAATACCGGTTTTGTTCAATTATTTGCTTGTAATAAACAAAGCGCCGCTGATTTAAGTATTATTGGCAGAAAAGTAGCTGAGCTCAGCTTAAACCCAGTGGCTATTGCACAGGATGATCTTGCAAACACGCAAGTACTTGAGTCACTCAGTTTGCCAGAACGGGAACTTATTGCTGACTATGTGGGTTTGCCTGATGACATTATTAACAGCCCAACGCCAGCTCAAACCATTTTGTATGGAAAAACTCGCCGCCGGGTACCGGAAACCTGGTCGATTGATCAGCCGGTACAGTCGGGGGGGACACAAGCTTCTGATAGTTATATGCAAACCGTGGCTGGACAACGCCCATTTTTCTTTGAGCCTATCGCTGAAATTATTGATCAGTGTATTGATGAATGGTTTGAGCTCACCGGTCGCCGGTATAAGCGAATTAAACAGTACTCATGTGAAGATGCGGACTATTTGATATTTGCCCAGGGCAGTGTATTAAATACCGCAGAAGTTGCAGCAGACTATTTAAGAAATACGCAGCAACTTAAAGTTGGTGTGGTTGATATGGCTGTGTTCAGGCCTTTTCCGGGGGATTTGATTAGCCATCTTTGCAAGGGTATTAAAGGCGTTTTGGTACTGGAAAGAAGCGACCAACCCTTATCGGAAGACCTGCCTATAATGGCAGACATTCGTGCCTGTCTGAGTAAAGCAATAGACAATAGCAAGAGTCAATCTTTCGCTGATTACGCCATTTATAACAAAACCAGTGATATGCCTGCCTTATATTCTGCTTGTTATGGTCTAGGGGGAAACGGAATTCAATTGGGCGATATTGTTGCTGCGGTTGAAAATATGTTACCGAAAGCAAAGCAAGAAAAAGTATTCTACCTGGGTATCGACTTTGTCCAAGAGCAATCTGTATCTCCACAACAAGAAATTCAGCAGCAAGCCATTATTGAAGCTTATCCGCAGATAAAACGTTTCTCTTTGCAAACCGCAAAAGTGGCAGAGGCATTACCCGACAATTTATATACTGTTCGCATCCATTCATTAACTGACTGGCGCGCGATAAATGCCGGAAAAGACCTTGCCCCAACATTGTTCGAGCATTTTGGTTTTGATGTTAAGGCAATGCCAGGGCAATCCGTAGCACTCAAGGGACGACCCTCTACCTTTTACATTTCTGCTAGCACAGAGTCTATTTCCTGTGCCAGCCAGCATAAGGCAATCAATAGTGTCATCATTATTGACCCGAGGGTATTTTCTTACTGCAATCCATTAGACGGGCTGCTTGAAGGTGGAACTGTTATTATTCAAAGTTCATTCGCTATCGCCAGTGAAGTTTGGCAACAATTTCCCGCTACCGTCCAACAATTTATTAATAAGCATCATATTCGGGTGTTTTTTATTGATGCCCTGTCAATTGCCAATGCACTCGTAATACAGACTCTTTATGATTTATCCTTGCAGATTGAGCTGCAAAATAGTGTCTTTAAAGCTGTTTTTTTAAAAGTATCCTCATTCTCTGCTTTGCAGGATAAAACAGAAAAGGAGATTATGACCGCCATTGAATCTCTCCCTCATTGCAGCGAGGAATTGATTAAACGCAGTTTTAATGAAGTCACTGAAATCATGGTATCTGAAATGACTCTCCATGACGCATCTTCAGTGCAAAATATTGCCCCGTCAGTCCCTTTATTATTGCAACAAAAACCAGCTAATAGTCATGCTATCTCTGACATTCATCGCTTCTGGAACCAAACAGGCAGTCTTTACAGTGTTGGTAATTTATCCCCCCTTGCAGATCCTTTTTTGGCAACAGGAATAGTCCCTGCAGCTAGCGGTATTTTTGCTGATATGACTGCCAGTCGAAATCAGCATCCACAGTGGCTCGCTGAAAATTGCACCGCCTGCGGAGACTGCTACAGCATATGCCCTGATAATGCGATTCCTGGTTTAATTAATACCGTCAATGAAGTCTTTGAAACCAATATTAAACGGATTGAAAAATCAGGCAACACGGTGAAACATTTAAGACGTGCCATTCGCACCGTGGAGAAAAAATACCATGCCTTAACAGCAGATAAATCGGTAGGGACTGTATTAGATCCTATTTTTGCCAAAGCGATTGGCGATACCATTAAAGAATATGCAGAGCCAGAAAGAGCAGAAGTGGCTCAAGAATTTGAATGGTTTAAACAAGTCAGCGACTCTTTTAAGTTTGCCCTGACCGAACCTTATCATGATGATATGAACAGCCGTATGCCCAGAAACGGCGGTTTGTTTTCGATCACAATTAACCCAGATAGTTGTAAAGCTTGTATGGAATGCGTCACGGTCTGTGAAACTGATGCCCTTACTGTGGTTGAACAAACAGATGAGTCCATTAATAGCCTGCGTGAACGCTGGGATTATTGGATAGACTTACCCACATCCAATAAAAAATACAGTCGTATAGAAAATCTGCAAGCTAAACAAGGTGTATTGAATACCTTATTATTAGATAAGACAAACTACAACACGCAATTTAGCAGCGTTAATACAGAACCGGGTCGAGGTGAAAAGACAGCGATCCATCTGTTTACCAGTACGGTCACGGCATTAATGCAAGCACGTATTGAGCAACATATTAAACAGATTAATCAGCATATTGTAGATATGGAAAAACATATCCGACTGCAATTGCTTGAGTCGCTGGATATTAGTGATATTGATGCACTGGAAACTGCGATTGATGAAAACCAGAATGTAGATTTAACCCTGTCACGCTTAAGCGGCACTTTGGACAAAGACAAAGCCACCCAGCCTATTGATCCCAGCTGGCTAAAATGGGCATTGCAAATAGTCGCCAAACTGAAACATCTAAAATGGAGTTATACCCAGGGCTTGTCAGGAGAAGGACGTGCCAGTTTAGGCATTACCCATAACAGTAATAATCCGGCATGGACTGAATCATTTCCTTTCAACCCCTATCCATTTCCCTGGGCAAGCCATTTGTTTCAAGATGCACCCGCTTTAGCCCTAGGGCTTTTTGAGGGGCAGATGGTAAAAATGGCCGAAGGCTTTAAAGCAATTCGGACGGCTGAACTGGAAATAAAAGGGAAATATGATAGAACCGAGCATGACAAATTCTTTGCCAACTTTGATTGGCATCAATTTAGCGAGGAAGAATATTTACTCTGCCCACCTATTGTTGCCATTGCTGCAGAAGGCGTTAGTTCTGAATCAGGCTTTCAAAGCTTATCAAATAGTTTAATATCGGGCACCCCGATAAAAGTTCTGGTTTTAGACAATCAATCGGCTCAAGCCTCCAATAGCCTGCCAAAAGAACTGGGGCTCATTATCATGGCTCACCAGACGGCTTATGTGCATCAAGGTTCTATCGCAAATACAGCGCATTTATTAGAAAATTATATAGACGGCTTAAACTACCGAGGCCCGGCACTTTGGAATATATATGCCTCTAGCCAGCCCGAACATGGACTGGCCAATAATTCCCTGAGTTTGCAAAGCAAACTTGCGGTTGAATCACGCGCATATCCCTTCATGACCTTTGACCCACGACTTGGAAAAACCTGGGAAGAATGCTTTAATTTAACGGCAAATCCCCAGCTGGATCAGGACTGGATTGTATATTCTCTAGATTACACTGATGAATATGGTAATAAATTTGCCATGGATGTGCCTCTGACCTATGCAGACTGGGCTTTAACTGAATCCAGCTTCAGCAATCATTTTAAAGCACTTGCTGTAGATGCAGGAAGCGATGAGATGGTCTTATTAAGTGATTATATTGCCATGAGCTCTGCTGAGCGCGAAGATAACATTCCTTTTATTTGGGCGGTTCACCCACAAAGTAATCACCTGCTTAAAATCCTTGTTTCATCAGACATGGTTAACGCCACTCAACAACGTAAGAACTTTTGGCACACTTTAAAAGGTCTGAGTGGCAATAATAGAGTTGAGGTAGATACTCAAGCCATTGCAGATCAGGCAAAAGCAGAAATGGCTCAGACAATTACAGAAGGTTTAATGAGTATGTTTGGCGGTGATACCAGCGCATTAAGTCGTATTCTTGCTGATACGCCAAAAATAACAAGGCCTGCAACCGTTAAATCTTCTCCGGTTGCTGATAAAAAACCAGCTTCCGTAAAGGAGACTACAAAAACTGAACTCTCTAAAAAAGAAAAGTCTGATAAAAAGCCTGCAACAGAAGGTGAGCCTTTTGATCCAGTCTGGATAGAAACTCCAGATTGCACT
>CAZNGU010000226.1:0-4707 GCA_964572325.1 uncultured Methylomarinum sp. | reverse complement strand
AATAAAAATCCTGAGCAATCCCGGTAGTTTATTTATTGCGCGTTACCTAATACGGATTTCTCGTGGCAAAAACAATTTATTCCTATGATGCTGTATAGTCAATCTTGTGCCTAAAACACTATTAATTAATTCTTAGAAATTACAATTGAAATTCTATGTCTGATAAGCCCATGAATCCTAATCTACAAATCGAGCGAACGGAAACCATCCTTCGTCTGATCATGGAGGGTACGGCAACCACAACTGGCGAAGCTTTTTTTTACCAATTAGTACGTCATTTAGCGTTAGTACTGGATGTGCGCTATGCATTTATTTCTGAATTCATCCAGAATAAGACCCGTGTCCGAACGCTCGCCTTCTGGGATAAAGATGATTATCGTGACAATGTGGAATATATTTTAAAAGGGAGCCCCTGCGAAGTCGTTTTATGCGGCAAAGTGACTTTTTATCCCGAAAACATTCAGAGCATCTTTCCTAATGATACTGCTCTGGTGCAATGGAATGCGGAAAGCTATCTTGCGATTCCACTGGTTGATAGACAAGGTCAGGTTTTAGGCCACCTGGCAGTCATTGACGATAAGCCAATGATTAGTAAGCCCTCTAATTTATCAATTTTTGAAATTTTCGCAGCTCGTGCCATGGCGGAACTGGAGCGTGTATGTGCCGAACATGCCAAAAAAAAAAGTGAACGTTGGCTTGCAAATATTTTGGAATCAACAATTGACTCTATTATCAGTATTGATCAACAGCAAAACATTAACCTTTTCAATCGGGCGGCAGAGGCTGTATTCCAATGTGATAATGGACGTGCACTTGGCCAGTCATTCAAAAAATTTTTAGCTCATGACTGCCGCCAACTCTTTACCGAATATCTTGACAAGATCAGTCAAGCTGATGCTGGACAGCAACAGCTATGGATTCCAGAGGGTTTAATCGCTCAGCGTGTGGATGGAGAAGAATTCCCCATAGAAGCGACAATTTCTGCTGTTAAATTAAATAATGAGAATTTTTTTACCATTATTCTTCGCGATGTAAATCAAAGAAAAAGGATTGAGGAGGCTTTGCGAAAGCTTCAAGCTGAAAATATGTTGTTGCAAAAAGAAATTAGCGGATCTATTGGATTTCCTAAATTAATAGGTGATACAGCAATAATGCAAGCCCTTTATGAAGAAGTAGAAGCTGTAGCAACCACAGAATCCAGCGTACTGATTATGGGCGAGACTGGGACAGGCAAAGAATTGATTGCTCAGGCCTTGCATCAAGCCAGTGCCCGTAAAGATAAAATATTGATTAAAATTAACTGCGCCGCATTGCCTGGCGAACTCATAGAAAGTGAATTGTTCGGACACGAAAAAGGTGCTTTCACAGGAGCAACCCAACAACGAAAAGGCCGCTTTGAATTGGCAAACAACGGTACCATTTTTCTTGATGAAGTTGGAGAGCTTTCACCCCAGGCACAAGCCAAATTATTACGCGTTTTACAGGAACAGGAATTTGAACGCGTCGGTGGGGTAAAAACCATAATAGTGGATGTCCGCCTGATTGCTGCCACCAATCGTGATTTATTAGAAATGGTGCTTAATGGAAGCTTCCGATCCGATCTATATTATCGCCTCAATGTATTCCCTTTGCAGGTGCCGGCTCTTAGAGAACGCAGCGCCGATGTACCACGGTTAGCCAGATATTTTCTGGCGAAACTTAGTCGTAAACTTGGCCGGACATTTGAAGGTATTTCAGCTGATAGCATGAAAAAACTGGAACACTATCAATGGCCAGGAAATGTACGAGAGCTTCAAAACATCATTGAGCGAGCAGCCATTCTCAGCAAAGGAACGGTTGTCGAGATTAATGACGCCCTAATATCTCAGAAAAATACTGTCAACACCTCAACTTCATCAATGGCGCTGGAACAAATTGAACGAAACCATATATTACAAGTGCTGGAAAGTTGTAATGGGGTAATTGAAGGAAAACATGGCGCTGCAATCATCCTTGGCCTTAAACCCAGCACTTTACGTTTTCGACTAAAAAAACTGGATATCAGCAAAGCAAACCATTCAAAGTAATTTTCATCAAAAATCAATGCCACCACAATATACTACGAAACCACCAAATATTGTGGCTATGTGGCTCTCCCTCTTTTTCCTGTCCCATCATAAAAATAGTTACAAGTTATTGAAAACAAATGATCTATTAGATGAAGAATAAATCATCATGAAGTTGGCATATAAATAGCAGTATACATGGGTGGGTGGGTGAATGAGCAAGCTAAGCGTGTTGGCACTTTTGTTGACAACTTTAGCTACTTGATGAAAAACCATCACCTACACTTTTATTGCTATTTAAGGAGGCAATCATGATTAATAATATATTTAAGCCAATACTTTTATTACTGTCTATTTCAATATTACCAGTACATTTTATACCACTGGCTAGCGCCGACAATTTAGCCTTGGAAGCCAACCCCTACGTTAGGGTTAATGAAAAAGGCGAGCTACTAAGACCAAAAGGCTATCGAGAATGGATTTTTATTGGTACGCCATTAACCCCGAATGATATGAACAATGGGAAAGCTGCATTTCCTGAGTTTCATAATGTTTATATAGACCCTGCCAGTTGGAATAAGTGGAAAAAGGATGGCGTATTTCCAGATGGCACACTGGTAGTGAAAGAACTGGTCAGTGTGGGTAGCAAGCAAGCAAGTAGTGGCAATGGCTATTTTCAGGGAGAGTACATTGGGCTTGAAGCCAGTCTTAAAAGTAAAAAACAATTTCCTGAAACGGCAGGTAACTGGGGGTTTTTCCGCTTTACTATCGAAAATAGCCAAGAACTGCGTAAAAGTGCGGTGGTACAGGCTGCTAACAACTGCTCTCTCTGTCATCAAGCAAATGCCGATACCGACCAGGTGTTTACTCAATATTATCCTGTTTTACGTGCAGCTAAAGCTAAAGGCGAAGCAGGAACAGGACACTAAATACGTTTTTTTTGAGTAACAAAAAAACAAAAGATAATTCAGCTAATTGTAACTATTCAGCATAAAAGAAGTACTGACAATAAAGTGACTTGCAAGCGATTCACTCAAAACCGCAGTTTCTAAATGACTTACATTAATAAATTCTTGAGCACTAGCACTCAGAATATTTTCATTTTAACACTGCTTGAATAATTGTTAAGCTTTAAAGGTAAGGTGCTTTTTACGTAGTTTAGCACCTTATTACACCAAATCGAAGGTAGTTTTACCATCCTACTCAAAAACAATCCACCTATTTTATATAGTCACCCTATTATATTGATTTTATGTATATTGTCCTTTATTATAGGCTTATAATAAATAAGAGACAATATAATGAAAATTAGAGCATTAGATGCCGAACAACGTAAGATTTTTATAAACTCCTGTCAAGTTTACCAGGAGTTTATGAACGAGCTTAAGGCTTCTAAACGTTTTAATGGAGGTATGCGCTGGAAGCAAACAGGTAATAAGTTTTATTTATTTAAAACACGTGGTGGTAAAGGCATGGGTAAGAGTTTAGGGCTAAAGTCGCCTGAAACTGAAAAAATTTTCCATCATTTCCATGCAGGCAAGACGCTTTCTAAAGAACGTCTTTCCTCACTTAAGCAATCGCTTATTCGTCAATCAAAACTTTCCGTTGCTATTGGTATTAATAGGGTGCCTAAAGTTCCAGCACAAATTATCAGATTACTTGATCAGGAAGGCTTATTAGGACATGGTATTACCATATTAGGAACACACTCGATTTATGCTTATGAGGCAGCGGCTGGTGTGGTGGTTTCGAATGATTTAATGGAAACATTTGATATTGATCTTTTATACGGTGTCCAGCATAAATTAAAATTGTCCAATGCATTGGAAGTAAATGGGCTGATTGGTTTGCTTCAGAAGGTTGATAAAAGCTTTAGGGTGGCACAAGCGGGGCATTATAGGGCGGTTAATGATCGTGGCTTTATGGTGGAGTTAATAAAAAAACCACCTGAACCGCCTTTTAAAATGGAGTCTCAAGTTATTTCCAAATATAAAGATGATCTTAAAGCTGCTGAAATAGAGGGTTTAAAGTGGCTAAACAGTGCGCCTCTTTTTCGTAAAACTGCTATTGCTGAAGATGGAATGCCTGTTGACCTTGTTGTGCCTGATCCACGATATTTTGCCTTAAATAAGCTTTGGATTAGCTCCAAAGAGGATAGAGATCCTATTAAAAAGCCGAGGGATTTTCAGCAAGCCAAAGTAATTGCCACTATTGCTATTAATTATCTAGGCTTATCTTTTAATGATGATTTTTTACGGGTATTTCCTGAGTCCATTAGAAAAAGATTACCTGAGTTGATTGATGATAGCCAAGACTCAAAAAGTTTGGATATGCTATTTTCTTAAAACGTGTCCCAGTTTTGTTTTTACTGGCCTCCATGATTTTTCAGCCCACTTTATTAAAAGTTTAGCACCCCATTCTCTGGCAATAACTTCAAAACTATTCACTGCGCTTTCTGCCTTTTCGGCTTTAACTGCTTTTTTGTTTGCACAAGGATCAATGCCTTCAGAAATTTGTTTTTTTGCAATATCTCTTTTTTCTCTAGCTTCTTTCAGTGAAATATCTGGATAAACACCAAGAGCTAGTGTTTTACGCTTTCCATCAAACCTGTAATTGTATCGAAAGTATTTTGAACCGTTTTTATTAACGAGTAGATACATCC
>CAZNGU010000225.1:0-4718 GCA_964572325.1 uncultured Methylomarinum sp. | reverse complement strand
TGGTGGCTTGTGTAGAAAAACAATTGCAGGAAAAGCACAATAAAGAACTTAAAGATTGTAAAGCTCTAGTATTTGGTGGTACTGGCCCGGTAGGTATTGCCACAGGAGTGATTGCCTCGCTGGCTGGTACCGAGACAAAATTAGTGGATCACATGTCTATAGATACCGCTAATGATGCAGCAAAAGAATATAATCGTCGCTGCAAAAGCAACTTATCGGGTGCTGTAGCAGGCTCGGATGAAGAGAAGATTGCTTTAATAGCCGATGCAGATATTATTTTTTGTACCGCCAAAGCAGGTATTCAGGTTATTAGTGCTGAAGTTTTGGCTCAAGCCAGACAACTTAAAGTAGCGGGTGATGTTAATGCAGTCCCACCTGCCGGTATTGCGGGTATTGCTGCGAAAGACCAGGAAAAACTGCTGGATAATCCACCGGGAGCCATTGGAATTGGTGCCCTGGCTGTTGGCAATATTAAGTATCAAGTACAACATAAATTATTAGAGCTCGTTCTGGCAACGGAAAAACCGGTTTATCTGGATTTTAGAGAGGCTTTTATAGAAGCTCGACAGCTTGTTTAGTTGTAGGGGGAGCCGTTGACCCAATAATGCTATTGACTTAAGCCCTATCCAAAGGGAGAGAGTGCTTTTTTCTTAAGTCACCAACATTGAGCTTTTGCCCCCCTTAATATTTTTATCCTCTATCTGTTTCTATCAGGGCAATAAAATAAATCATAAAAAACAAGAGTGTAATCATCGGCATATCAAATGGGCTGTCAGTCATGCCTATTACCATAAAGCCGGTGAATGCACTTAAAGAGATAGCTGCAAAATAATCTTGTTTTACTATGCGATGATAGAGATAGACAATTATTTGTAACAATATCAAGTTAAAAACTATAAGTCCCAACCAGCCTTGTTCAAATAACATTTGCACCCACAGATTCTCTGCCCGCCAGGGAATGTGCCTGTCTGCAGTAAAAAACCAGTGATCCATACCCTTTGAGAAACCCCCGTTTTTAAGCAGTTTCCGTTTTTCTGTTGAAATGAGATTAATATTTTTTATGTCAAGCAACGAGTTTTGCTGCGAGTTAAACAGGATAAGCTTAGTAGGTTTGTTGTTAAAGGGGTTATCGGTTTTTCCAATATCTCCACTATTAAATGACTGCTTAATATGTTGCCACTGATTTTTTTTGTTTTGGTATTTCAAGGGGATCTTTTGGCAATTGAAAGAATTTTGAATTGCTTTTTCACAAACCATGATATTTAAGCGACTATTACCTAGCTGCATCCGGTAATCAAAACTTAACTTATAATTTGAAAAAGGTGCAATATCAATATGCTGCTCTATATAAAGCGGACTGCCCGAGCCTATTTGTAAATAAAGCTGCTTTTTCTCTTGCTGTAGACTAAAAGTAGCGGGAGCATTACCTGAAATATCGTTCCATAAATAGGTTCTTGGGAATGAACCTAAACCCATACCAAATAATGAAGTAAAAAAATCATCATCCATCATCTCTTTTACATCAAGCCAATGATTGCTGCGAACATCTATTTCATGAGCTGTTTGGCTGAAGCGATGCTGAATAAAAGAACCATTTAAAATAGTTAGGCTAATGCTACTTATAATAAGAAGGGTGAAAGTTGCCAAGCCCAGTGTTTTTTTCCAGTGATAAGCAATCACCTGTTTATAGCAAATAAATAATCCAATAACTAAAGTCATTAATGAAATAGCTATGGCAATATAGCTAGCTCGAGTGAAAGTCACTAACAAAGTATAAAAACTGATACTAAATAATAGTGTTGGGAAGACGGTGCGCGTGAATAGATTTTTTGACTCAATGAATAAAAAACAGATAAAGGGTATGCTTAATACCAAATAGGCATCAAGATGCGCTCCTCCGGTATGCATACTATAAAAAGTAGAGCTAATACGAAAACCCGTTGAGAAGTCAAATAAACCGGTAAAAATAGTGCGTTCCCACAAAGCAAAAAATGAAGTGGCGGCCAGGCCTGTTAAAATACCATAGCTAAAGTATGCCTTGAGGTTTTGTTTGTGTTGAACATGATAGGCTAAAAGCGGCAATAATAATAGCGCCCAAAAAAAACCTTTAGCTACTCTCAGACTATTGTAATAGCTGTAATAATTAGTAAACGCGTTAGCGTCTAGTGCCTGCAAAGGAAACAGCCCTAACATTAAGCTTATTGTGTAGAACAGAATATAAATACCTAGTAAAAAAAGTGTTGCTGTTTTTATTATTTTAAAAGGTGATCGCCACCTTCCTCGCCATAAACTAATGACTAAAGTAAGCAGGAAAAAATAATCAAATTCTGTAAAAAAAAGCCGCCCAGTCCAGGGCGATAAATCGGCAACGGGTAAAAGTGCAGGCAAAGCAATTAACCAAGCTTGAGGATATTTATAAAGTGCTATGGCATAAAATACGAGTAGAGCCAGTAAAACTGCAAAACTTCCTGGATAATTTAGCAACTGCCATATCGTTAGCGTTAAAAGAACAGAGGCAATGCCCTTTGCAAAAAAACCAGCTGTTGCTTCGTTCGTTAATATTACTTGTTTGCTTTCAAATTGAGTTTGTAGGGAATTTTCACTGCCATTTGTAGATGTGCCACCTGCTAGCTTAATTGTTGGTTGATGAAACCAGCGATATAGGGTTTGTACTATGAAATAGGCAAAAGCAGCAGCTACAAAGCTAATAATAAGATTAGTGGGATCGGGATGCTTTTGCACAAAAAACAATTTACCGCTTTCCATAATAAAACATAAACCCGTAGCATATAAACCGGCCTGTAAATATTGATATTTTGCTTGTATTTTATGATATTTCCAAAGCCATAAACCTATTCCTATAGGAAAATACATCGCAAGTATACTGAGCAGACTAGTCAGCGCAACCGCTTCTGTAGTGTAGTAATGATAGTAAAAGGGAAGCCAGTTGATTTTGTCAAAATTTTCTGCAACACTCGAACTTATTGCATTTTCTGCAAATGACCAGCCACTTAAATGAGCCAATACTAGAATATATGGCAAGGCTAAAATAATAAGGTATTTTTTCAGGTTTATAGTATTTAGAAAAGCAAACGGCTGTTCTAGCTGGCTTATTTTTTTATAAATAATCGCGCCCAGATACATACCTGTTATACGCGTGATTATTGAAACACCTTGGGCAATACCTGAAATAATAAATAATTGTATCCCTTCGATAAACAGACCAAGTAAAAAACCAATAAGAATGATAGCCGTCAGTTTTTTTGGATGCTGTTTTAAAAAAACACTGCAAAAAATACCCAGGGGTAGAATAAGAATAATTTCAGAACTGAGTTTTGACGAACATCGAATAAAGTCTCCACAACTATTCGATATAAAAAAAGAATCATTTCCAAAGCTCTGTTTGTATTGTAGTTCTTGAAATGAGGTGACAAAATCGTAAGGGAAAAAGCTGAGTGTTAAATAAGCCAGAATGTAAAAAATGGCAGTCGCCAACAGCGCGTTTTTTCCGCCCTGTAAAATATGGCCAAAAAGTGTTGTTAGCCGTTTCCCATAGCTTAGCCAAATAAATAAGCCGACAATACTACCCAGGGTTTCTGCAATTAAATCATTTTGAGAAACTGTTCTGGGCGGGAAAAATTGCTGATAAAATTCAATAGTTACAGCCAGTGAAATACTGAAAACAAGAATAAACAGGCTGATGAGAATAGTTTTTAAGCCTCGTTTAGACTCGCCAATAAGACTGGCTGCTAAAGAGAAAGTAAGCGGAATATATAGCAGAATATTAGCTATCCAGTCAGCTCTGGAGGCGGCACCTAAATTGAGGTATCGTATTTGGGAGAAGGAAGTCCAGGCGTGATCCCAGGGTTTGGGATGGTATTCCAGAGGAACCAGGCTACCGTATATTATGAATAAACTGTAAGCAAAAGAGAAATATAGAAAATTTTTATAAGCCATAAACTATTTATTGTTGCTTACATGCGCTATTAAAATTAGTTTTAGTATCTATTCAGCGTGTATTAGCGCTTAGGGTGTAGAATGATGATTTATCAGAACGCGTAAATACATCCTTGTAAGCTCTCTGAAACGTCCTGTTTCAGAAGTCTGATAAATCATCACCCTACACCCTTAGCTGAATTTCGGTGAGTAATTACAATTTTTGTAATATTATTAGCAATCTGGTTTTATCAGAAAATAAAGATAAGAATTGTCTTGCCTGTTTCTGTTTTTATCATGTGAAGCTCAATAGACATAGATCATGTGCCTGGCTAAAGCGAATGTTTTAAGGTGCTATTGCCCAAGCACATTGACCTAGTCCCTGAATAATTTGAGCAATAACAAACTCTCCATTGGCACCGCAATATCTGTCAGGATTTTGGCGATAGGTATAGGTAAAAGAGCTACTGCCATAGTTGTAAGTAATGTTATTACCAGAAATACTCCAGCTACCCACAGAAGTTGTTGGGTCAACAGGATCAGAAGCTCCTTTTTTATAGTCGACTAAATTACCACTGACATCGTGAAATTCTTGTGATTCACCCACTACGCAAACGGTGGTACCAATTAAAATATTAGGGTTTGCTATAACGTCAGTATTTAGACAGGCAGCCTGGGCAGAAGAAAATAATGCAAAAGAGCTTAGTATGATAGTTATAGAGATAAGGCTTAGACTTTTCATATATTGACCACTGGGGTTGGTGTTTTTATTCAGAATGGGG
>CAZNGU010000224.1:0-4722 GCA_964572325.1 uncultured Methylomarinum sp. | reverse complement strand
GCGCCTGAGACGATTCGAACGTCCGACCACCGCCTTCGGAGGGCGGTACTCTATCCAGCTGAGCTACAGGCGCCTGGTGATTTTGAAAGAGGAATTATACTAGATTTTCAGGCTGTTTGTTTTGAGATTTGTTTTTTAAATTTAAAAATGGAATGATTTCTCCAGGTCTTTGCAAGAGAGGCATAAGATTTGCACTCTTATTGTATCCGGTTTTCGCTCTTGATGTTTCTACAAATAGGCTTAATGTTTCCTCTAAATAGAGTAGTTGATGTTCATTTTTGGGAAGTCCAAAACGTAAGCTTAAAGGCTTGGTAAATAAACGGGTGAGTATTCCATGTTGCGCTAAAAATTGATGGATGTCTTTAGCCTTTGGGGTTTGTATCCACTGAAATAAATCGGTTTTACCATCGGGTCTTAAGTCTTGTTTAGTGAAAATATCATCCAGTTTGTTCGTTTGTGTTTTTAACGCTTCTCGGGCCTGTTTTTGCCAGCCAGTATCCTGCAATGCACAACTTGCTATAAAGCGGCTGGGATGGCTGATTGCCCAGGGGCCTAGTTTTTCATTGAGAGGGGCAAGGATGGATTCATCGGCAATAACAAAGCCTGTTCTAATTCCTGCCAGACCAAAAAACTTGCCTATTGAGCGTAATATTATTAGGCCTTCACTGAGGTGCCTGGAAAGACTGTTTTCAGGTGTGCTATCCATAAATGCTTCATCAATTATTAACCAGCCATTACGTTCGCGTAGCTTTAAATACCAGTTGAGTAACTGTTTTTTGCTAAAACTTCGAGCCGTTGGGTTATTGGGATTGACTATAATTAACACGTCTAATTGATGTAGTTGCTTGTCTATCTCTTCTGCTGTTAATTCAATAAGCCAATGACCGGCTTTTTTCCAGTTGTATCCATGTTCTGCATAGGCGGGGGATAATACACCTACTTTAGATTGTGATCGCAGGAGAGGCAAGGTTTGAATGGCGGCTTGAGAGCCTGCAACGGCCAGAATAGAATCGCATTGATAATAGTCTCTGGCTGTAGATATTAAGTTATCTGAAGATTCAGGAAGGCGTTGCCAGCACTGGGCTGGAATTTCAGGAACAGGCCAGCCGTTGGGGTTGATACCTGTAGACAAATCTAGCCACTGTTTTACGGGAATATTATATTTTATTGCTGCATCAATTAAATGTCCGCCATGTTCAAGCAAGGTTTCCCCCCAATATTTGTACAAAAATTAAAATGGAAATCCACAAAACTATAGTGTTAGCAACTAAACTGTTTGCTCTATGAATATCGTTATTTTGGGGGCTTTTTTTGCTACCAAAAGATATTTTGTTTTTTAGCTTATTGTGATACCAGGCCGGGCCACCAAGTTGTAAATTAAGTGCACCTGCTCCTGATGTCATTACAGGGCCTGCATTGGGGCTGTCGAGCAAATGCGCCTGTTGTTTCCAGCAGGAAAGTGCCAGTACACTATGGCCTAGCAAAGCATAGCTAATAGCTGTCAGTCGGGCGGGAACCCAGTTTAGTAGGTCGTCAAAGCGGGCAGCACCCCAGCCAAAATAAAAATATTTCTTGTTTTTATAACCCCACATAGCATCCAGTGTATTGCTGAACCTATATAAAATGGCTCCAGCAGGGCCTGCTATCATAAACCAGAAAATAGGGGCAAATATGGCGTCTGCACCATTTTCCAGAACTGATTCGATGGTTGCTTTTCGTATTTCATCGGCCGTCATTTTTTCTGTTTGTCGGCTGACAATCAATGACAATTGTTTTTTTGCTAAAGCCAGGTTATTTGAATCCAATGCCTGTAAGACAGCGCAAGCGTGTTGCTTAAGACTCTTTGCTGCAATACAAAAGTAAAGGATGACAGGGGCAGTTAGCGCATTAAGCCAATACCATTGCTTGCATAAATAAGTCAGTATGGTGATGGGAACAATTAAGAAAATGATTGCCAGTAAACCATGGTATCTTAAGTGGGTAGCTGAATAGTGGGGTTTGCGTAATTTTTTTTCAGTATAACTGGCTAATTGCCCAAAATAAACCAGAGGGTGATGTTTTTTGGGTTCGCCCAACCATTGATCAAGAAGAACAGCTAAAACAATGCTAAATGTAAGACTCATCAAATTATAATTATCTTTAATAAGGTGATTTTATTTTATATTTCAGTTTCATGAATAATAATATTAATCTATTGCGTTAATTTTATCCAGGTCTGTTCTTCTGCTTGCGGTGGCTTGCTAAAACTTAAGCATGCTATACTTCACCCTCTCATTTTTTTACCTGGTATTTTTTGTGAAAATAAAATTATTTCACCTAATGATCTTGGCTTTAATGTTCATCATTCAGCCTGCAAGAGGTGAAGGTAGCTTTTTAGTTGAAAATATCCAGGTTAATGGCCTACAAAGAATTTCTGCAGGAACAGTTTATAACTATTTACCGGTAAGCGTGGGTGAAAAATTTTCGTTAGATAAAGCAAGTTCAGCTATTAAAACTTTATTTAAAACAGGTTTTTTTAAAGATATTTCACTGGAAAGAGCAGGCTCTACGCTGATTGTAAATGTTGTAGAAAGACCGTCAATTTCAAAAATAATTTTTGTTGGTAATAAAGATTTAAGCACTGAAGATTTAACCTCTGCATTAAAAACCATTGGTTTGTCTGAAGGAAAAGTATTTAACAAACAGTTGCTAGATAAGGTTGAGCATGAACTAAGGCGGCAATATTTTAGTCATGGTAAATATGGTTTAAAGATAGAAACTGAAGTGTCATTATTAACCCGTAACAGGGTTGGGATTCACATAGATATTTCAGAAGGGCGTGTTGCTAAAATTAAGCAAATAAATGTGGTGGGAAATAAGAAATTTGATAATGACGCTTTACTGGATAATTTTCAATTACACACTACAAACTGGCTGTCTTTCTATACCAAAGATGACCAATATTCAAAACAAAAACTATCTGCCGATCTTGAGCGTTTGCGCTCATATTATCTTGATCGAGGCTATATTAATTTTTCCATTGAATCAACCCAGGTTGCGATAACACCCGATAAACAAGAAATTTATGTTACCGTCAATATCAAGGAAGGTGGCGTTTTTACGCTTGAAAAAGTCATGCTTTCTGGAAACCTGGTGGTAGATCCTGAACAACTGACCCAGCTGGTTCATGTAGGGCCTGGTGAAATATTTTCGCGTAAAAATGCCACTCAAACATCAAAAGCTATTTCCGACAGACTGGGTGATGAAGGATATGCCTTTGCCAATGTCAATATGGTTCCAAAAATTAATGATGAATTGAAAACAGTTGAAATGACTTTTTTTGTTGACCCAGGAAAAAGGGTCTATGTGCGTCGTATCAATATGAGTGGAAATACCAAAACCAGAGACGAGGTATTGCGACGTGAAATGAGACAAATGGAATCTAGCTGGTCATCTATTGCCAAAATTGAGCGTTCTAAAATAAGGCTGCAACGGTTGGGTTATTTTGAAGAAGTCAGTGTGGAAACGCCTCCAGTAGTAGGCTCTGCAGATCAGATTGATGTGAATTATACGGTCGTTGAAAAATCATCGGGTAATATATCAGCCGGGGTTGGTTTTTCTCAGACACAAGGTATTATTTTTAATGCCAATGTGTCACAAGATAATGTTTTTGGCTCAGGAAAAAGAGTTGATGTAGCCTTCAATAATAGTAATATTTCAACTCGATATAGTTTTGGTTATCAAGATCCTTATTTTACCCTGGATGGTGTCAGTTTAGGGTTTAATGTGGGCTATAGTGCCAGGGATGCGAGAGCAGCCCAAATTTCCAGGTATTCTACGGATGTACTCAATGCTGGTTTTAATTTTGGTATTCCAATTAACGAATATGATCGCTTGCGCTTTAATATAGATCTTAAAAATACAGATTTAGTTTCTTCAGATAGAGCGTCAGATGAAATCCGGGATTTTGTTAGCAATAGTGGCAGTAATTACTTGGATTTAATCACCTCAATGGGGTGGACACATGATACCTTGAATAGAGCTATTTTTCCTAGTGAAGGTGGACAGCAACGGTTTTCAGCACTTGCAACGGTACCGGGCAGTGATTTGGAATATTATAAACTTTCTTATAAACAACAACAGTATTTTCCGATTGCACAAGGTGTTACTTTTAGACTTTTTGGTGAAGTTGCTTACGGTAGTGGTTATGGCGATACGGACGAATTACCCTTTTTTGAACACTATTTTGCAGGCGGAGTTAAATCTATTCGTGGCTTTGATGATAATACCATTGGTCCAAGAGACTCTAGGAATGACCCCTTTGGTGGCTCAAGTAAGATTATAGGTAAAGCTGAACTTTTCTTTCCTGTGCCGTTCGTAGAAGATGTAAAATCTATTCGTATAGGTTCATTTATTGATGCCGGAACGGTAAGCGATGGTCTTGAACTCACTAATTTGAGATATTCCGTGGGTTTATCGGGTGAATGGCTGTCACCATTTGGAGCCCTGTCAGTCAGTTTTGCGATACCAGTGAATTCAGGTACTGATGATAAAAAACAGTCATTCCAGTTTTCATTTGGTTCAGGGTTTTAGTTTTTTATTAATTTAATCTATAATTCAACTGCTTTTTTGCAGTTTTAAATTATTGTATCGATGCAGTGTATTTGACGCTAAGAATATAGCATGTCGATTTTTCAGGACGTGAAATTCGTCCCTGGCAGCAAACAGCTCCTGTTTCAAACT
>CAZNGU010000223.1:0-4731 GCA_964572325.1 uncultured Methylomarinum sp. | reverse complement strand
CTGGCATCATCGCAGTGATGCTTTTTCTTCAGTCGTCGTGCTTTTTGGTATTGCTGCGGTATTTATGGGTTATCCTTTTGCAGATGCGGTGGCTGCGGTTGTGGTGGCGTTAATGATCGCCAAAATGGGTGTTTCATTAGTGCTGGAAAGTATTAATGAACTGGTGGATTCTTCATTGCCGGAAGAGTATGTGCGGGACATTCGACGGGTGATTACCCAGACGCCAGGTGTCCACAGTATTCATTTATTACGCACACGACGCATGGGTGAGGATGCTTATATTGATGCCCATATTGTCGTTGATCCGCGCATCAGCGTTTCTGAAGGACATATGATTGGAGACAGGGTACGGGATAATTTAAAAATAGAATTTGATGATGTGGTGGATGTTCTGGTGCATATTGATCCTGAAGATGATGAATTTAAGGGGCAGTATCCCTTGCCTTTGTCACGCAAACAGCTTCAGCTTTATCTGGAGCAGTATTTGTCAGAATTTATTTATTCGGTTGATGAATTTAGAATTCATTATCTGGATGGTTTAATTGAGGTAGAGGTGGTTTTACCCCTTGGTATGTTTAACCAAAAACAACAGGTGGAGGCTCTTAAAAAACAATGTACCTTGATTGAAAAAGAAATAGAAATGATAAGCAGGGTTTTTGTTTTTTTTAAAGCATGAATATACTTCGCGGGGTTATGCATGCAGATTTCTAACACAAAAAACCAACAATTTAAAATTTAGTTCTTAGAGATTTTCTAAGTAGATACTAATATATACCATTTACCAGAGGATAATTTAATATGCCATTTTTTAATACTTTAGCTATTAGTCGTTGTTTTAGGCGGTCTTTTTTTGCTATTGTTTTTTTTGCTTTGTGTAATAGTTCAACTGCATTAGCTGACTTAAATAAAAGCATTGAAAATGCATTAAAATTTGGCCAGAAAGATGCAAAGTATGGGCAGGTCAAATTTAATTTACGCTATCGTTATGAAAATGCCAATACACGAAACAGTAATGTAAAAACGGCTAATGCAGATACTGTTCGTCTACGAATCGGTTACTTGACCCCCAAGTTTCATGGTTTTCAGGCATTTGCCGAGTATGAAGGTAATCAGGATATTTTTAACAATAATTACAATAGCATCCGTAATGGCAAAGGGACATTTGATGTTATTGCCGACCCACAGCAACATGAACTCAATCAATTCTGGTTTATCTTTTCAGGTTTGGCAGATACTGAAGTTAAAGTTGGGCGGCAACGTATAAAAATTGATAATGATCGCTTTATAGGTAATGTGGGCTGGCGTCAAATGGAGCAAACCTATGATGCTATCATGGTGACTAATCAGTCATTTAGCAATGCGACAATTAAAGCCGGTTACATTATCAATACCCGCGATATTTTCTCAAGAGAAAATGATATGGATAGCCAGTTTGTTAATATTGGCCATGATATTGAGAATATTGGTAAGTTAAGTGCTTACACTTACTTGATTGATTATCAAGAGTCCAGGGGACAGAATGCGCGATCTAGCCAGACTTATGGTGTTCGATTTAATGGCGGTCATAAGCTAGATGAGGACTTTAAAGCATTGTACACAGCTGAGTATGCCTGGCAAAAGGATTTTGCAGATAATCCTTTTGCTTACGAAGTGAGTTATTACAACATCATGGGTGGACTCAGTGCTTATGGCGTAACACTAAAGGCGACTATGGAGCAATTGGGCGGTCAGGATGGTAAAGGTTTTGACACACCACTGGCAACATTGCATGGTTTTCAGGGTTGGGCTGATATTTTTTTAAGAACGCCTGCTGATGGCATACGAGATACCTATGTATCATTAGCAACTAAAGTCATGGGCGTTAAAATGATGGGGGTTTATCATGATTTTGATGATGATACCGGGAGTAGCGATTATGGACAGGAAATGGATTTTCTTATCAGCAAAAAATTTGGTAAGCACTATTCCGTATTAGCAAAATATGCTTATTATGATGCCGATAATTTTGGCGTCGATACGCAAAAATTTTGGATACAAGGTGGAATCAACTTCTAAAACAGTTGATAGTTTTAGAGTGACTTGAGTTCACCCTCTAAAATAGCACCCGATTCAATCACTAATTGGTTCTCTGACTCATTACTTATAGTAACATTGCCTATAATTTTTACCTCTGCGCCAAATTTCACATCACCTGAAATGCTTAATTTTTGGCATTTCAGTAAGTCTGGTGCACCCTGAGGAAAGCGAGCTTTTAGATCGTCGATTGTTTTAAAATAGTTTTGATCTAAATTGATAATAATATGATGTGCTTTTCGATTAGGATTAGGTTTTACCAGACTGTCTTTATCTAATATAAAAGCATTAGACCAAAGTCCTAATAACTCATTAGTAGTTTTAATCGGTACAAAACGTGTTTTAGAAATTCGTATTGCAATGGAGTCTTTGAAACTGGAAATAGCTGAGCCCATAGCCGTTTCCATTTGTATTACTTTGGGGCTGGATGAGTCCCTTGGGTCTAAATGTTTCTTGTTCTGGATTAATGGTAAATCCATAATGCCTTTATGGATATTGAGATGCTCCTTTAGCCGATCCAGGCGCAACCACAGATTGTTAGTATTAAAGTATTTATGTTTATGGATATCTTGAAAGCTTTCGCTATCATCGGTATGACATTGTGCCAATTCACGTAGTAATAAACGACCATTGGCAAACTGGGCTAAATGCCCCCCTTTTCTATCAGCCTCTGTTCGATCGGCAACTTCCATCATAAATGATATATCCTGTTCAGCAAAATAGCCCAGGATAGATAAGTCCATGCTAGCACCTAAATTATCAGCATTAGAGATAAATGCATATTTAATCCCTTGCTGTAAAAGCTGGTCTAATAGTCCCGATGTTTGCAGCGAGGTATAGATGTCACCATGTCCGGGGGGGCACCAGATAGTAGCAGGGTCTTTAGGCCATTGTGCAGGTGCTTTATTATCAACCAGAATCTTAGGCACCTTATTTTGAATAAAACTGAATGGAATTCCTTTTTGTCCCTGCAATAATTCTGGGAAATTATGGAGCAGAGCGCAAGTATCCGCTTCGGTTCTAAACGAGTTCATAAATACTATGGGTAAGGCGCAGTTGAAATTATTACGCTGTGAAATAAGCTGTTTAACTATAATTTCCAGAAAACTCAGCTTCTCCTTAGCTTCTAATAAGGATTTCGCTTTTTCCAAACCCATACTTGTTCCTAAACCACCGTTTAGTTTAATCAGTACCGATTGCTTTAAAGCCTCCTGGCCTTTAATACTGCAATCAGTAAAAGATTCCATGTCAGCGACTTCTGCTACCGCTTGAATATCCTGCTCAAGGATCATACTTTCTTCACCGGCCAGCATTTTTTTATAATGGGATAAAAATACCTCTATACATAATGGAGGTATTTTTTCCTGGGTCATTAGTTGAATGATCTTATTTTTCATATCCATTTTTTATTCATATATTCGGTACCAAGAATAACGGTTAATTTCAAAAAGCATATCATGCAAGCTCAAGTATGGTACAAAATGAGGTGGATTGCTGACTTGTCTTTTTGTCTGCCTTCTCATTACAGTTTAGGGATTATAACTTGAAAACTATTCTGCAACTCCCCATAGTGTAGGTAATAGATTAAAGTAAGGTATTGAGTATGCGACTAGATAAACTGACCAGTAAATTTCAACAGGCATTGGCTGATGCGCAAAGCCTGGCATTGGGAAAAGATCAGCAATTTATAGATCCTCTGCATGTCATGCTGGCATTGCTGGATCAAGAAAGCGGTAGTATCAAGCCCTTATTAATTCAAAGTAGTGTTAATACTCAGGCGTTGCGCATTGATATTGTACAAGAGATTGATCGCTTAGCGAGCATATCGGGTTCGGGGGGTGATCTACAATTATCCAATGAGTTATCACGCTTGCTGAATTTAACCGATAAACTGGCGCAAAAACGCCAGGATAAATTTATTTCCAGTGAACTATTTCTATTGGCTGCTTGTGAAATCAAGGGCAATTTACAAGGTATTTTAAAAAAGTTTGGCGTGAATAAACAAGCCATATCTGCAGCTATAGATAATATGCGAGGTGGCCAAAAAATTGATGATGCCAATGCCGAAGAGCAAAGACAGGCATTAGCTAAATATACTATTAACCTGACTGAACGGGCGGAACAAAGCAAGCTTGATCCGGTGATTGGCAGGGATGATGAAATACGTCGGACTATTCAAGTATTGCAACGTAGAACTAAAAACAATCCGGTGTTGATTGGTGAGCCGGGTGTAGGTAAAACAGCAATAGTTGAAGGTTTGGCCCAGCGTATTGTCAATGGTGAAGTACCGGAGGGTATAAAGGGTAAGCAATTATTGTCATTGGATATGGCTGCATTAATTGCCGGGGCAAAATTTCGGGGTGAATTTGAAGAGCGTTTAAAAGCTGTTTTAAATGATGTGGCCAAACAGGAAGGGCAAGTTATTTTATTTATTGATGAATTGCATACCATGGTTGGGGCAGGTAAGGCAGAAGGTGCTATGGATGCCGGTAATATGTTAAAACCCGCCCTGGCCAGAGGTGAATTGCATTGTGTAGGTGCGACAACATTAGATGAATATCGTCGATATATAGAAAAAGATGCGGCTTTGGAACGCCGTTTTCAAAAAGTTCAGGTGGACGAGCCCAGTGTGGAAGACACAGTAGCCATTTTACGTGG
>CAZNGU010000222.1:0-4737 GCA_964572325.1 uncultured Methylomarinum sp. | reverse complement strand
ACTAAAGAGACCTCAGGAATGTCCAGCCCTTCACGTAACAAGTTAATACCCACCAATACATCAAATTGTCCCAAACGAAGATCGCGGATAATTTCTACCCGTTCAACGGTATCTATATCAGAATGCAGATAGCGTACCTTAACATCATGCTCCATCAGGTAATCGGTTAAATCCTCTGACATTCTTTTAGTCAAGGTAGTGACTAACACACGTTCTTTTAGTTTAACGCGTTTGTATATTTCAGACAGCAAATCATCGACTTGCGTAGTGGCAGGACGTACTTCGATGCGGGGGTCTAAAAGTCCTGTGGGTCTGACCACTTGTTCTACAAAATCACTACAAAATTCTTTCTCGTATTTGCTGGGTGTTGCAGAAACATAAATTCTCTGGGCAGATTTTGCTTCAAACTCTTCAAACATCAAAGGTCGGTTGTCCAGTGCAGAAGGCAATCTAAAACCATATTCTACCAAGGTTTCCTTGCGCGACCGATCGCCTTTGTACATCGCGCCTATTTGTGGAATAGTGACGTGACTTTCATCAATAATCAAGAGTGCATCGTCTGGTAAATAATCAAACATGGTGGGCGGCGACTCTCCCTGGCCTCTACCCGATAAATAGCGCGAATAATTTTCTATTCCTGAGCAATAACCTACTTCTACAATCATTTCCAGGTCAAACAGTGTTCTTTGTTCAAGGCGTTGTGCTTCAACCAGTTTATTGGCTGAACGCAGTTGCTCCAGTCTTTCTGCTAATTCAATTTTAATCTCTTCAACAGCTGCCAGTAATTTTTCTCTGGGGGTCACATAATGTGTTTTAGGGTAAACAGTATAACGAGCCAAGCGTTGGGTAATTTCACCGGTTAAAGGATCAAATAAAGATAAGCGTTCAATTTCGTCATCAAATAATTCAATACGCAGGGCTTGTTCATCCGATTCGGCAGGAAAAACATCGATAACATCGCCGCGTACCCGATAGGTGGCACGCTTTAAGTCAATATCATTTCGCGTGTATTGCATTTCTGCGAATCGTCTTAACAGATCGCGTTGCTTGATTAAATCCCC
This sequence comes from uncultured Methylomarinum sp., assembly GCA_964572325.1. Classification (GTDB taxonomy): domain Bacteria; phylum Pseudomonadota; class Gammaproteobacteria; order Methylococcales; family Methylomonadaceae; genus QPIN01. The sequence continues at coordinate 3,676 of CAZNGU010000222.1, read as the reverse complement.
TCTAACCAGATGTAACACCATCTTAAAATAGGATTCCGGTTCACCCAAACCATAAATTGCAGAAACGGTGGCAACCACAATAGTATCTTTTCGTTCCAGCAATGCCTTGGTTGCAGATAAACGCATTTGTTCTATATGCTCGTTTAAGGAAGCATCTTTATCAATAAATGTATCCGATGCGGGCACATAGGCTTCGGGTTGATAATAATCATAATAGGAAACAAAATATTCCACGCTATTACTAGGGAAAAACTCTTTCATTTCTCCATATAATTGTGCTGCCAGGGTTTTATTAGGTGCCATGATCATGGCCGGGCGTTGCGTCTGCATAATGACGTTAGCAATGGTAAAGGTTTTTCCAGAACCTGTTACTCCGAGCAATGTTTGATGCACCTCCCCATCGTTTAAGCCATCAATTAATTGCGCAATAGCTTCAGGTTGATCACCTGCAGGTTGGTAGGGACTCTGGATTTTAAATTGTTTCTTCACGTGTTTTTATTTCTCTGGCAACAACTTTTCGCCTAGCCAAAGCTGCTCAATGCTCTCTCTTTCTCTGATTAAATGTGCCTGGTTTCCATCCACCATGATTTCTGCTGCGCGAGGCCTGGAATTATAATTAGAACTCATAGTAAAGCCGTAAGCGCCTGAAGATCGTACTGCTAATAAATCGCCTGGGGAAAGGGATAAGTTTCGGTCTTTACCTAAAAAATCACCGGTTTCACACACAGGGCCGACAATATCCCATGATTGCATACCGGCAGAGCTTAATTTGTTAACAGGAATAATGTCTTGCCAGGCACTGTAAAGAGCCGGGCGAATCAAATCATTCATGGCGGCATCGACAATGGCAAAGTTTTTAAATTCTGTTGGTTTCAAGTATTCAACACGCGTGACTAAAATTCCAGCATTTCCGGCAATTGCCCGGCCAGGTTCTAATGAAATTTGGTAGGGCTTATTGCTTAGACGTTGTAATAGTGCTGAAACGTAATCCTTTGGCGATGGTGGTTGCTCATCTTGATAACGTATCCCTAAACCACCACCTAAATCCAGGTGATGCAGTTTAATTTCTTCTTGTTCTAATGTAGTCGCTAAAGCCAGTACTTTATCCAAAGCCGCTAAAAAAGGAGAGGTGTCCGTTAATTGTGAGCCTATATGGCAATCTATGCCAAGCACCTGAATATGTTCCATCTGGTCGGCACGCCGATATTCAGTCAGTGCTTGTTGAATATCAATACCAAATTTATTTTCTTTTAATCCGGTAGAGATATAAGGGTGGGTTTGTGCATCGACATCAGGATTAACCCGAAAAGAAACGGGGGCAATAAGGCCTAATTCACCCGCTATTCGATTGATTCGATCCAATTCACCAGGCACTTCAATATTAAAACAGCGTATCCCTGTTTTAAGCGCCACGATAATTTCATCCTGGCGTTTTCCCACGCCGGAAAAAATAATTTTCTCTGGCGAGCCGCCCGCTGCTAAAACCCGTTTTAATTCGCCTAGAGAGACGATATCAAATCCAGAGCCTAGTCTTGCCAGGATATTAAGTATGGCAATATTTGAATTGGCTTTAACTGCGTAACAGACCAGATGAGGATGGTTGCCAAAGGCCTGGTCAAACGCTTGCCAATGTCTTTCAAAGGTTGCGCGAGAATAGACATAACAAGGGGAGCCATATTGAGAGACAATATCTTCAACTGCAATATCTTCAGCGAATAATTTGTTATCTCGATAATTAAAATAATCCATAGCTATTTGTCTTCATCGGGGTATTGGTTTTCCGGTACATAAATAGGTGGGGTGTCATCAGGATGATAAAGCGGCCCGACCTGACCACAGGCTTGTATACCCATAGCTGTAATTAATAAAAGTAAAAGGTTTTTTGCAGACACAGTTAGCCCTCCGCGTAAATTATAGTAGGAAGCCAGGTGGCCAATGCCGGCCAGTAGGCTAATATAGCCAGCATGATAAGCTGAATAACAATAAAAGGCATCACGCCTTTGTATATTTGTCCCGTCGTCACTTCTACTGGCGCTACACCACGCAAGTAAAACAAGGCAAATCCAAAGGGTGGCGTCAGAAATGAGGTTTGCAGGTTAATGGCTATCATAATACCTAGCCAAACCGGGTCAATCCCCATTGCCAGTAGAATAGGCCCTACTATCGGAACCACCACAAAAGTGATTTCAATAAAATCCAGTACAAAACCTAGCAGGAACATAATCAGCATAACCAGGAACATGGCGCTGAATTGTCCGCCGGGTAGATCAGACAGTAATTCTATAATGAGTTCATCTCCCTCAAATCCGCGAAATACCAGCGAAAATAAAGCAGCACCTATTAAAATCATGAATACCATGCTAGTTACCTGGGTGGTATTTTGCATGACTTCACGTAAAGTATCTAAACCCAGTTGCTTTTTTAGGAACGCCAGCAATATTGCTCCGGTAGCACCCACTGCCGCGGCTTCTGTGGGGGTGGCAAAACCGCCAATAATTGAGCCAAGTACGGAAAGAATCAACAATAGAGGCGCACATAAACTCTTTAGAATATGCAGATAAAAACCCTGTTCGCGTTTTTTAGGCGCAGGTGCTGGCATGGACTCAGGGTCTAACCAGGCCATCAGTAAAATATAGAGCAGGTACATCACTACCAGACCTAAACCGGGTATTAAAGCACCTGCAAATAAATCACCTACGGAAACGGTTTCCGGTGCAAAAATACCCATATTCAGTTGTGCTTGTTGATAAGCCGTGGAAATCACATCACCTAATAAAACCAGCACAATAGAGGGTGGAATAATTTGGCCTAAGGTGCCAGAGGCGCAAATAGTACCACAGGCAATAGCAGGGCTGTAGCCATTGCGTAACATCGTTGGTAATGAAAGCAAGCCCATAGTGACTACAGTTGCACCAACAATACCGGTACTTGCAGCCATTAACATACCTACCAGTGTCACGGCTATTCCTAATCCACCTCTTAAAGAGCCAAATAGTTTGGTCATGTCTTCTAATAAATCTTCGGCGATACGTGCCCGTTCAAGCATAATGCCCATAAATACAAATAAGGGCACAGCCATTAATGTTTCGTTATTCATGATGCCAAATAAGCGATTGGGTAAGGCATTTATGAATGCCACATCAAACACATCAAATTGTATGCCCAAGGTAGCAAAGGCTAGAGCCGTACCACTTAATGCAAACGCTACCGGATAACCCGTTAATAATACAATAAAGACAGCAGCAAACATCCATAAAGCAATATAACTCTCCATTTAAAGGTCTCCTGTATTGAGTTCTAATGCCTGAAACAGGTTTTGCAGGAACAGAGCGATGCTTTGTAAAAATAATAACGCAGCCATTAATAAAATGCTGGTTTTTAACAGATAAACACCCGGCAGACCGCCTGAATTTCTTGACCCTTCTTGAATAGCCCAAGAATTTGTAACATATTCCCAGCTACTCCAGATGATGAAGCCGGTGACGGGCATCAGCAGAAACAATGTGCCTAAGCAATCTATCCAGGCTTTATTCCTTTTACTACATTCCTGATAAAAAATATCCACCCGGACATGCTTATCATGTTTTAAGGTATAGGCTGCACCCAGCATAAAGACCATGGCATGCATATAAGAAACCGATTCCTGTAATGCAATCCAGCCTATATCAAAAGCATA
>CAZNGU010000221.1:0-4748 GCA_964572325.1 uncultured Methylomarinum sp. | reverse complement strand
GTGAGCATCAGAGATTTCCCTCCTACTAGGCTACCCACATTATGGTCTGCCCAGATACGGGTATTGCACAGTTTAGAGCCTTTCTACAAGAACCTACCTTTAGAAAAACCAGTGATAAAAAGTGAAAATAACCGGGGGTATATTTAATTTGTACCTGACCCTGATTATTATGACCCTGATTATTATATGATTATTATACTGATTATTTCAAGAGATTCAGCGAATAGAAATAAAATCATCAGAGAGTACAGGGCAGGGCACTCAGATGATTAAACATTTTAAACTGATTGTGCATAGCAAAAATCATAAAAAAGTCACGATTGCAGAAGATATTGATGGTGAACAAATAGCCGAACAGTTGAAGGAGTTTATTAGCAAACGATTGTTAATATGAATCTCAGGCTTAATTCAATTTGAACAAATGCTTAAAATTAGCGGTAGAAAGTTCTGCTATCTCGTTTACGGTTGTTCTCCGTAGTTCAGCAATATGCTCTGCAACATAAGGAACATAAAGCGGGTAATTGGGCTTTCCTCTATAAGGAACAGGGGCTAAATAAGGTGCATCTGTTTCAATTAAAAAGCGATCTGCAGGTACCTTTTTTGCTACTTCTTTTATGTCTTGGGCATTTTTAAAAGTAACGATACCCGAAAAGGAAATGTAAAAACCTAGATCTAAGGCTTTTTTTGCATATTCCCAGTCTTCTGTAAAGCAATGAATAATGCCGCCTACTTGATCCGCACCTTGTTCTGCCAAAACATCTAATGAATCATGCCCAGCCTGCCGGGTGTGAATTATTAGTGGTTTTTTTAGTTTTTTAGCGACATCAATATGGACGCGAAAACGCTGGTGCTGCCATTCCAGATCCCCTTCACTACGAAAATAATCCAGCCCTGTCTCACCTATGGCAATCACCCTGGGGTTAATAGCTAATGCCATTAATTCCTTAACCGTCGGGTCTATTCCATCACGTTCATTGGGATGAACGCCAACAGACAATGAAATTGAAGGATAGTCCTTAATTAGATCAACCATGGCGGGGTAGTCTTCCAGATTAATGGAAATACAAAGCATTCGCTCAATCTGTCTGTTTTTAACTTCTTCCATAAAATGACTGAAATCATTTTGAAAGGGCGCAAGATCAATTCTATCCAGGTGACAATGGGAATCTATAAACATGAAAATGTTTGCTTAAAAGGGTTTGAGATAATGAATAACTGTAACTTGTCAGCTTACATGGTATGAGTAGAACGATCTGATTCTAAAGCACCGGCGAGATATGTTTCAATTTTATTTCTTGCGGCACCCCCATCCTGATCACTAAATTGTACACCAATACCGTTTGCCCGGTAGCCTTCAGCACCTGGAGGGGTTTTCCATATTATTTTCCCTGCGATGGGCAGTCGTTCAGTTTCTTCCATTAAATTAAGTAGCATAAAGACTTCTTCCCCCATTTTATATTCACGTTTAGTGGGAATAAATAATCCTCCATTTATCACAAAGGGCATATATGCAGCATAAAGTGCATTTTTATCTTTTATCGACAAAGAGAGAATACCTTGTCTGCCGGCGGGTGCGGATTCTGCCATAAATCTAATTCTTTTTAAGTGTGAACCATTTTAATAAAATTTCTTCAAACATTAATTGCTTATTTAGCTGGGTATCCAGTCGCTTTTGACATAGTAGCAAGAAATCATAATATTGATATAAGTCTCTTAAGTCTAGCTTTTGCATTAATTCTTGCAAGTCTGTTTTTAAATCCGTATTGTATAATTTAACAGCTTGGTCATGATAGGCTAGTTTTATCATATCCATGACCCAGCTTGTTAACCAAAAGAGTAAAAATTCCATTTCGGATTTTTCTAATTTATACCATTTCTCAGCCACTTCATTAAAGCTTATTTTTGCATGGTGGATTTTAGTCCAGCTATCAAAACATTGGTCTCTTAAATCTAGAATAGAATGTTCTAAAATTTGTTTAGCTAATAAAGGTGAGCCTTTAGCTAAATTTAAAACAATATCACTGTTTTCCAATAGATTTTGCTGCTTTAACCAGTTTTTTATTTCATTTGGCTTGGGGCGAGCGATGAACATTTTTTGGCAGCGACTACTGATGGTAGCTAGTATTTTTGATGAATTTTCCGTAATAAGAATCAACGTGGTTCGTTCTGTAGGTTCTTCCAGATATTTAAGAAATGCATTGGCAGCCGCATTATTCATATTTTCAGCAGGATTAATAATGACTACACGTTGACTATCAAATTGTGGTTTTAAAGACAGTTTTGTGGTGAGCTGTCGAATGGCTGCAATAGGAATTGATTTGCCCTTTTCTTCGGGTTCGATCAAGCTATAATCCGGATGTGTTTCTGCCATAAATAGCTTGCAACTTTTGCATTGACCACAAAAATTTCCTTCTGAATCCCTAGAAAAACAAAGCAAAGATTGCGCAAAATGGCGAGCCAGAGCCTGCTTTCCCATACCTTTGTTTCCGGTAATTAATAGCGCTTGGGGAATACGTTGCTGTTTAATTGCAAGCGCCAGCTGAGACCAGTACGGCTGTAACCAAGGGTATGATTGTAGGAGCTGATTCATTTTTTTCTGGAATTTATGCTAAAACTGATAAAAAGCTATTTTTTTAAGAAAAAAGGCGTTGCACATAAAACCCTGCGATCATCGAAGCTACAAATATTAAAGCATCCTGACTTGCTAAGGCTAGATTAGCTATGGCAGGCCCCGGGCAATAGCCAGCAATTCCCCAGCCTATTCCAAAAAGCAGTGCACCAATAACCAAGGGTTTATCTAAATCTGTTCGGCTCGGAATACTAAATTCTTGTTCAAATAAAGGGGCTGTGCGTTGTGGAATAAAATGGAAAGCTATAAAACTAACTGCTAATGCGCCTATCATCACAAAAGCTAAGCTGGGATCCCAGTTACCGAAAACATCGAGAAAATTAAGTACTTTATCAGGGTCAATCATTTGTGATAGAGCCAGGCCAATACCAAATATAATGCCAGCAAAAAGGGAAACTAAATTTTGCTTCATGACTCCATACCTAATAAATGACGGATAATAAAAACGGTGAAACCACCGGAAAACATGAAAATCAGGGTTGCAACAATGGATCTAGGTGATAAACGGGCAAAGCCACAAATTGCATGACCACTGGTACATCCGCTACCTAATCGTGTGCCAAATCCCACTAAAAAGCCACCACTTATTAATAGGCCAATAGGGAATTGGCTGCGTGGATTATAATTTTCTGCAAAGAGCAACAAATAGAGTCCTGTTCCCGCTATAATGCCAAGCAAAAAAAGCAGACGCCAGAGCCAGTCTTCCTGCACAGGAGGGAGTACATTAGATATCATGCCACTAATACCGGTAATTCGGCCATTAAAAAGTAGCAATATAGTTGCACTAAGACCGATAAGAATACCTCCGGCCAATGCTGAATAAGGAGTAAAGTTTTCCATTAAAATCTCTTGTTAATTAAGTGTTAGAATTTCCATGAATAGCCTAATTCTATAGAATTTTGGCGCATATTAATTGATGCGGGCACCCCAAATGCTGAGCTGCGTTGGTTTTGCCCTTCGTAGAAAGCATGGGTAAAAGTCAAAATCCATTCGCTGTACTGATCGGGTGCATAGCTAATTCCTGCTGTGATATGTCGAGTCATTACAGCAGGAGCAAGAATATTAAACAATAATTGGTCATTGGATATTGGGCTTTCATTCCAGCTATAACCTCCTCTAAAAGTAAATTTTTCGTTAAATTGGTAAGAGCCGCCAATACGATAGACATTAATATCATCCCAGCCAAAGCCTAGTCCATTACGAGCACCTAAAAAACCGGAACCGTTAGGAATTGATGGGCCAGATGGGCTGGCTACTGGTCCTTTGTTAGATAAAGATTTAACATCCCCATAAAAAATACGTTGAAAATCAAATGATAATTGAAGTGCTTCTATGGGTCTTATAGCAATACCCACCTGAAAATTAGCTGGGATATCTAAACTACCATCTTCGGCAAAGAGTTCGCTATAATTATCAAATCTAGTCATATAGATTTTACTAGAAAAAGCACCACCTAACGTGACTTTAGGATGGATCTGGCCAATCCAGCCAATACGAGCACCAATTCCATACACCCATTCACGGCCAGTATTAGTTAGATTTTTTGATCTAATGAACCCTGGTGCACCAGGGCCCTGTCCACCAGGCCCACAGGCAATAGGGTTTCTTGTTGCACCTGTAGAAGTGAAGCATTGAAAATTTCCTAAACCCTGGGCTTTAAAGTTTTGAAAACCAATAAGTGCAGAAATTCCTATTGAATGTTTGGGGGTTATTTTGAAGGATAGGGTGGGTGCTAAAATAGCCTGGTTTAAATCGACACTTAAGCGTCCAGTATCTGGTATGCCAGTACCAGTACCTCGGGGAACACTATTTGCCGCTGCAGCACCAGTCCCTGGATTTGCTTGTTCAGCAGCACCAAATGCACCTAATACGGCTGCTGTTTCATCGTAAATATTTCGAGAATAAGAAGTGTTTAAACCACCATTACCATATACCGTAAATCCAAACCAAAGATCCTCAGTAATAGGTAATGTCAATCCTGCACCTGGAATAAAAAACCAGGTTTTAGCACTGTTTTCTTCAATTTTAAAACTTCCACCTACAGCTCTGGCATCTAAAAAAGCATCACGTCTAGGATTAAAGGCTCTTAAGGAAATATCAAGACGTTTTCCAACCAGCG
>CAZNGU010000220.1:0-4752 GCA_964572325.1 uncultured Methylomarinum sp. | reverse complement strand
TGTTTATAGCCTATTATATTGTTGAAAGAATTTTCCGTAAAAAAGTTGACGATATTTTTAAGCATATAGCCTCATTTGTAAGAAAATAATGGCATTTAAATCAGGTTTTATATAGTAGTGATAAAATATACGGAGATGGATTGATTTTTTTAGTTGATTTTAAATGTAAAAAACATTTATATGGTTTTGTCTTTTTGGTGAGTCAGTTATTAGTTGTGACTTTTTTGGTTAATGCAGAGTCGGTAGTAAAAAATGATCTCAATGTTACTTATGATTCTTTTGTTGAGCTTAAAAAAATTGAGCGTCTTTCATATGTGATAAAAAATAATAATCATATATATTTAAAGCCAGGTGAAGTTTTTATAGACAATCCGATTACAATTGAACGAAATGAAGAGTTGTTTATTCATGGCGGTGATAGAATAAAAACAATAATCAGGGCTAAAAATCCATCTGAACCACTTTTTATCGTGAACAAAGCTACGCATATTAATTTTTCAGGTATTCGTTTATCAGGATCTGGAGAAATAGATAATAAATTGATTGTCTTTAACAATACCTTACCTGTTAAATTTGATGTGCAAGACTCTTTCTTGGAAAAGGGCTCAATTGATATTAAAGGACCTGGTATATTTCGTATGCAGGGTACGTATATAAATAATCGTGGCTTGACTCATGCGCCTATTTTAATTGATCATCCTGATGCTGATTTTTTGGCTGTTGGTGGAAATATGACGACGGGTCGCGGTAAAAAAGTAATGGTGCCAGGTAAGGATATCTATAATATCTGGCAAAAGCAGGGACGAGTACGTATTTATGGCACTGGGTTTCAATATAGTGTGGGGCGAGCAGATATTAGAATTGATTCGTCTTCTGCTCTAGGGCCACATGTGCTTGCATATTTACGGAGTGAAGGTACAAATGGGTATAGAATTAATGAGTTGTCATCATCATTTTTATATGTATCACCTTCTAACGAAAAAGTTGATGTGTTAATGATGGCCAATGGTGGTCAATGGCCTGTTTTAAGTAAAACTAAAAATCATTTTGTTAATTATAATGCCGCTGGCACCGTCTGGTTAATCGGTAATAGTTCGCCTCATGGTGCAGATTCGATTGCTGTGGGTAATGCGCCCAATGCAAGCATAATAACGATGGGTAACCGTGTGTATAATGGGGAAACCAATTCACTAAAAATCAAAGCTAAAGCTAAATATAATCTCGGAAATACATATTCATATAAAGAACTGACTGGCGATACAAAATTTCCTTACGTAAGATTTTTTGATGTTCCTGATGCAATAATCGATATTACTAAAGTGCCTGATATTCCTAAAGTGATTTTACCTGCGCCATTAACAAAACCTAAGATGAATTACGCGTTTTCAACCATGATTAATGTTAAAGAAGATTTTGGGGCTAAAGGAGATGGGATTACGGATGACACTAGGGCATTGCAGCAGGCTTTTAAATCGGGAAATCAGATTTTTATCCCTGAAGGTGTATATAGAATAACAAGGCCTTTAGGCTACTCACATTCAAAATACGGCAAAACAGGTATGGGTGCTGGAGGTTGGTTGGTTGGTGCTGGGAAAGATAAAACTATTATAAAACGTGATTCAAATAATCCAGGAACAGTTTTTTCAACTGAAGGAGTTGGGTATTTTACTGTACAGGATATTGGTTTTGAAACAGCTAAATATAATGTGAAAGATGACAAAGTCGATTTAGGCTCTGCTGTTGAGTTGGAGTTTAATCCAGATTTTTCTGGTTCTTTCGCTACTCAGGAAGTTATATTTTATGGTTGTAAGTTTCAAGGCGGACGATATGCGGTATCGGTTGGCTTAAAGACTGGCACTATGGGGTCTGAAAATATGTTTATTAATTCGGTATTCAAAGATGCCAAATACGGGCTTGCAATTGGTAGTTATAATGCGCTTAATAATATTGCATATGGGAGTAATTTTTTAAATAATTATATTACTATTGGGCATGATAAGAAGTTTAAAACGGGTGGCACAGGTTCACTACTTAATGTGAATATTGTGGGGACAAAAAAGCAGGAAATGGTGCTGGCTAATACGTCTGGAGAGCCATGGTATTTTAACGGTGTGAAATCGGATACGAAAAAGCTTTTTTCTGCAGGAAATAGTAGTATTCCATTTCATTTAATATTTGATCAGTCTGAGTTTGTTTTTACAGTAACTGATCAGGTTTTTTTTGAGTCATTATCAGGTGGAGGGCTTTATTTTTTACACTCTAAATTGCCGAGTGTAGAAATTGATATTTCTTCTAAAATGTCGGTATTTCCCGTATTTTTTCTTCATACTGAATTTTCTAATTTTAATAAAATAAAAACAGGCCCTAATGGGAAGTTTTTTAAAATGCATTAAGTGTGTATTGATATTAAGAATGCTTATCTATCTGATAATATTCTAAACTTTAACTATCGGAGTATTTATTGTCAATATTAAGGTTTTCTTAGATTATTGGTAATAAATTAAATCATGTCAAAACAAAAAGTATTGATTTTTGCGAGCTATTTTCTGCCTGGCTTCAAGGCGGGCGGACCTATTCGTAGTATTGAAAATATTATTTCTCATTTTAAGAATGATTATGAATATTATATTATTACTAGTGATCGCGATCTCGGTGATGCCGCGCCATATGATTCTATTGTTGCAAAAACATGGAATAAATGTGGTGAAGTTAATGTGTATTATGTTTCTAGAGATGAATGTGATTTGAGTCTGCTTAAAAAGCTAATATCTGATGTTGAGCCGGGTATGATTTATTTCAATTCATTCTTTGATCCTTGTTTTACCGTTAAAACCTTGGTTTTACGTCGTTTGGGCAAGTTGGATAATAAAATAAATGTATTACTTGCTCCTCGGGGAGAGTTTGCTGGTGGTGCTCTTGTTTTAAAGCCGCTAAAGAAAAAAATATTTTTAATGTTTTCTAAATTACTCGGGTTATATCGTAATATATACTGGCAAGCATCAAGTGAACATGAAGCTAAAGATATCTTGAAATGGACTGGTGATAATCCAAATATAATTATTGCTCCTAACCTTGCTCCTAAGTTATCTCTCGAAACCAAAAAAAATAATGATAAGAAAGCCGGTTTTTTGCGTGTTGTTTGCGTTGCGAGAGTTGCGAGAAACAAAAATATATTGGGTGCTTTAGAGGTTCTTAAAGAGGTCAAAAGTAATATTACATTTGATCTTTATGGTCTAAGAGAAGATCAAGAGTACTGGGGCGAGTGTGAAGATATTATTAAACTTATGCCTCCTAATATTGAAGTTAATTATAAAGGTCAGATGCAGAATAATGAAATTAGAGTTGCATTAAGGCAATATCATCTTTTTTTTCTTCCAACCCATGGGGAAAATTTTGGTCACGCTATTTTAGAGGCAATGAGTGCTGGACTACCCGTTTTAATAAGTGATTTGACTCCGTGGCGTGATTTAGAGGCGAAAGGTGTAGGCTGGGATGTTCCTCTTGATAAGCCTGAAAAGTATCGAGAAGTACTAGAGCAATGTGCTAATATGAGTCTCAATGATTTCATTAATATTTCATCTGTAGTAGATGCATTTGCTAATGAAGTTGTTAATAATAAAGAAGTAGTCAAGCTTAATAAGGATATGCTAAATAAGGTGTTTGCTGGTGTAGCATAAGGTAATAAAAAACTAAAAATATTAGGTATGATTGTGTCTAGTGGTAATTTAAGGAGTTTCTAATTTAGCTGTTTTCAGATCAGATCAACTTATCATGTATGGTCATCGTTCTATAATAAAATTAAGCTGTAAATATTTAAAGGTTTGAGGTTCTAATATGTTTAAAGATAAGACTTTATTAATAACTGGTGGTACAGGCTCATTTGGTGGTGTGGCGCTAGAACGATTTATTGATACTGACATTGGTGAAATTCGTGTGTTTAGTCGTGATGAAACTAAGCAGCATGATTTAAGAATGAAATATACCAATGATAAAATTAAATATCATATTGGTGATGTAAGAGATTATGACAGTATTAATGCGGCTATGCGTGGTGTCGATTATGTCTTTAGTGCAGCAGCTCTAAAACAAGTTCCTTCATGTGAGTTTTACCCTATAGAAGCGGTAAAAACAAATGTCCTGGGTACAGAAAATACATTGCGAGCTGCGTTAAATAATAATGTCAAAAATGCAATTGTTTTAAGTACAGATAAAGCTGTTTATCCTATTAATGCTATGGGTATGACAAAAGCATTAATGGAGAAGGTTACTGTTGCAACATCCAGAGGTGTACCTGTAAATGGAACAGTGATGTGTAATACACGTTACGGTAATGTTATGGCCTCTCGAGGATCTGTTATTCCGTTGTTTGTTGATTTAATTAAAACAGGCCAGGCACTTACAATAACCGACCCTACAATGACACGATTTATGATGTCATTACCTGAAGCAGTTGATCTTGTACTGTTTGCATTTGAACATGGAAATCAGGGTGATACTTTTGTTCAAAAAGCACCAGCAGCAACAGTGTTGGTGTTAGCTGAAGCATTGAAAAAAATATTTAATGCAGATAACGAAATTCGTATTATTGGTACGCGTCATGGTGAGAAAAAACACGAAGCATTATTAAGTAGAGAAGAGTTTGTTAAAGCGGAAGATTTAGGCGGTTATTATCGTGTACCTGCGGACACTAGAGATTTAAATTACGCAAAATTCTTTGTTGAAGGTGATGAGGAGCTATCACAGGATGAAGAT
>CAZNGU010000219.1:0-4763 GCA_964572325.1 uncultured Methylomarinum sp. | reverse complement strand
TCAGCATCACGAATTTCTTGTTCCATAATACGAATACCTTGTGCATCAACAAAGATATCATTAGCTTCATTGCCGTAACCTTTTATTGTTTTAAAAACGTTGTTTAAAAATCCCATCATAATCTCCGGTTAGGTTTAAGGAAGCTCCGATCAAGTCCAATTATTTTTAACTTGCTAAAACCGCCGATATTTTCCACGAAGATCGACGCAATAGCAGGACTATTACTTCTCACTTCGTGAAAAATAGCGACAGTTTTTTCTGCGCTAAATTCTAATTAACTTAATCAGAGGTTCCTTGAATTAAGTAGTTGTTACACACTTCAAGAGCGTCCATAATATTTTCAGATAATACTACAATTTCTTCTTGTATCTGGCTTGCATCTGAATCGACAGACAGGGCTCCAAAAATTGAATAATTAGCCCCTGTCAGTGCAAATGATGACAATGGCATCGCCATATTAAGTTCTAGCATCATTTGATTTAAGGCAGGAGCTTGTCCATCAATAATTTGGGTCTTATCAAATAAGGCAACATTAAAAAGTAATTGACTCTCACTCGCTGTCGCTAGAATTGCAAATTCTTCAATATCTTCACGAATAATGGTGAGCATGGAAATATCATCATTATTTGTTGCAATGACGCTAAAATGGCTACCGTCTTCTGCCGTGTAGCCAGCTAAAGCAGCATGGACTTTGTCTAGGCTGTTGTTCATACTTGTTTCCTATTGTGAATAAAAAAATGTGCTCATTTTTTTTCGTCTCTAACCTACTTAATAGGGCTTTTTATTAAAGTTTCAATGGCTGTTAACCCGCGAGGTAAAAGTGTAGTCTTTTCTGTACCACCAAAAAACTGCTTAACTATAGCGATAGCCGTTTCAGGCTGTGCCTTACCACACATAAAAACATCAAAAGCCGCAAAATTATCTTCTGGCCAGGTATGTACAGAGATGTGTGATTCAGCTAAACAGGCGATGCCAGTAATACCGGAAGGATGGAAATGATGGTAGTTCTCAAACAATAAAGTTGTATTTGTTTGTTTAATAATTTCATGGATAGCCATTTTCATTAACCCTATATCATTAAGGTGTTTTGCATCATAGAGATCAATAATAAGATGCCTACCATTGGGTTTTAGGGTTTTGTTTTCCACAATAGCCTTTGAGATTTCAGGATTGAAAATAAATTTTACCCTATAGTATATGATGTAACTTTAGTCGCCAATAATTAGTATTAAGGGTAATCATTGACAAACAAACAATTAGACTGGGCTGTACTGACCATTCTGGCAATAGGTGCGGGCTGTGGCTTAGTCTATGAATATTTATTATCGCATTATGCCGGGCGCGTTTTAGGCGCAGTCGAAGAAGCTATATTTGGCATTATCTCAGTAATGATGATTTTTATGGGCATAGGTTCATTTTTAGCTCGAAATATTTCAAATCCATTTGCTGGATTTGCCTGGTTAGAATTGTGTCTGGCATTTGTTGGTGCCAGCAGCGTGTTACTGATTGGTGGTGTATTTTCTTTAGCCGCTTTATTTCCTCAGCTATTAGCTGATACATTTTCCATACCACCCGATTTAATTCCTAGAGGTGGCCTGGTCGAAGCTATTGAATCACTCGCTCGTTGGACACCTTACTTAATTGGCGCACTATTAGGTACATTAATTGGCATGGAGATTCCCTTAATTGGTGAGATTCGTAGCCGGATTTATGCGGATAACTTAAAAAACAACCCGGGTTCTATCTACGGCATAGATTATCTGGGTGCAGGTATAGGCGCTCTGTTCTGGGTTTTTTTAATGTTATCATTGGAAGTGTCTTTTGCCGGTGCTTTAACCGCTTCGGTTAATTTGTTGATTGGTGCTATCTTTTTATATTTATTTAAAGATAAAATTCCTTCTGCAAGTTATTTATTTCTGGGTCATGTAATCACCGCGCTATGGATATTGCAAGTTTTTAGTTATGGCACAGACTGGTCGGCTGAAATGGAGGATATGTTATATCGCGATAAAGTGATTTATCATGACAATACAGCTTATCAACATTTAGTCATTACCGAGCGTATCACAGACCCAGCAAAACCAAGCATATTAACTTTTTTTATTAATGGCAGAACACAGTTTGCCAGTAATGATGAACATATTTATCATTCCATGCTAACTTATCCTGCATTAGCTGCATCGGCACGCCAGGACAAGGTTTTAATTATAGGGGGTGGTGATGGCCTGGCTCTGCGGGATGTCTTACGATGGAATCCTAAAAAAGTTGTGTTACTGGATTTAGATAGTGCTTTAGTCGAATTATTTAAAACCCCAAAAATAGAACAGGGTAAAGTATTAAATCAGCGTTTAATTGCGGCAAACCACGGTTCATTTAATGATAAACGGGTACAAACCATTTTTGGCGATGCCTTTGTCAGTATTAATGCATTGATTCGGGCTAATCAATTATTTGATACGGTGATTATAGATTTACCCGACCCCAGCCATCCTGATTTAAACAAGCTCTACAGTAGTCGGTTTTATCATAAAATCCTTAATTTATTAGCGGGTGACGGTGCAATGGTGGTTCAATCTACCAGTCCTTATCATGCGAAAAATACTTTTATTAGTATAGGAAAAACCATCAAAGATGCGGGTTTTAAAAATGTTCAACAATACCATCATAATGTCCCTTCCTTTGGAGAATGGGGCTTTAGCATTGCCACTAAAAATGGCTTGCCTGCAAAACAACGTTTACAGAATTTAACCAGCTGGCCGGTCGATGATGGCTGGACAAGCAAAGGGCTATTGTTAGCCGCCTTTGAATTTGGTAAAAACTTTTATCAACAGGCTGATACCATAAAAATTAACCGATTAGGTTCTATGGTCGCTTATCAATACCACCATTCTGATTGGCAAAAAGAAATGGGCTTATATACAAAATAAACAAGGAACAACATGGGATTATTTGACCGATTTAAAGAAAAAACGCCCGTTGCACGGAAGTTGGAACATCCACAAGATTTACTCATTGGCGATATGGTAGATTTTGCGCTAATGAGTCAAACAGATTTAAGCAACAAAAGTTTTCAGGTGTCTAAGATTTGGACCCTGGATTTGGGCGGTGACAAACATAAACGCATTTATTTTCAATTAGAAGATGCTGACCTAAATATTCGCTTACGCGTGGTCGACAATAACACCCTTGAGCTGGGCTTAGAGGTTTATCCAGAAACCTTGCTGAAAGTCTTTTCTGAATCTGATATTGCAAACATTCTTGATCCTGATTCAGGAGTCAATCATCAGCTAAGAGCTAATGTTTCCATGGATATTTTACCTCCGGAAATAACTGGCTGGGTGGCTGAAAATTATCGACAGGAAGGTTTTGAATTAGCCTATCGATATGATGATGATTTTAGAAACAAATCATTACCTGAACATGAAGATGATAGTGAAGATGCCTGTGATTTTGCCTGGCTATTTTCTGATAACAGACAACACAGCCTGGAATTTAGGGTCTTTGATGGAGGACGTACAGAGGCGCATCTTTGTGCCTATATTCCAATACGAAAAATAGATGCCTTATGGCCTGCTAAACAATCATAACTCATGCATCTGTTTTATCGTTTTATTAATTGGCGGCGCAACACCCGGCTGTCATTTGAAGAAGATGTCATAAAGCGTTCATTGCTTCGCTCTGCATTTTTATTATTGCTAATTATAATCGCGCATGTTTACCTAATGACCCTGTTTGAAGCATTCAACTGGCAAGATGCTTTGTGGTTAACATTAACGACCTTATCAACAACCGGATATGGTGATATTAGCGCAACAACATTAGCCGGAAAAACATCGACAATACTGTTGTTATATTTAGGTGGAATTTTTATTTTAGCTAAAGCGGCCGGAGATTATTTTGAATATCGAGCAAATATTAGAGCTAAAAAAATGCAGGGTAACTGGGAATGGCACATGACAAATCATATTTTGGTGATAAATACCCCTTCACAACAAGGGGAGCAATTTTTTTTAAGGCTACTAAAACATTTACAGCAAAGTACATTAAAATCGAGTACTGTCCAAATTTTAACCAGTAGATTTCCTAACGGCCTACCTAATCAATTATCCAAAATGCCGGGTCTGGTTCATTACACAGGAAGCGGAACCCATCCGAAAGATTTGTCAGCAGTTAATGCTCATCAAGCGAAATACATAGTCATCTTGGCAAAACAAGAAGATAATCCTGATTCTGATAGCAGAACCTTTGATATTTTGCATCGCTTACAGGAATTAAAATTAAGGAATGATGCTTTAATATTGGCTGAATGCGTAGATGATGATAATCGACAACGTTTCCGACTCGCGGGTGCTCATGTTATTATTCGTCCTATGCGCGCCTATCCTGAAATGTTAATTCGTACTATCGTCGCGCCAGGTGCAGAGCAAATTATTGAAAATCTATTTTCTTCAACAGGTGACTTATACTTGCGTTATGAAGTAGATATTAGGGAATTAAGCTGGAAAGATATTGTTTGTCAATTGATACAACAGGATTTGGGAACTGCAGTGGCTTATATTAATACTGCAACAGGGTTATGTGATACTAACCCCCACGCCAATACTGAAATTACAACGTCCAGTTTATTTGTCATGGCTAATGATGATAATCCACCGACGACTCAGGCAATTCAACAAGCTCTAGCAAATATTAGCTAGTACCTAAACCGGTGACTTCACTACGGCACAGGACACAAGCTATTGATTCCACAGCGGTTAAAAAAA
>CAZNGU010000218.1:0-4765 GCA_964572325.1 uncultured Methylomarinum sp. | reverse complement strand
GTTGCCAGCGATAATTTATCTCAGGCTATTGGTCGAGGTGGACAGAACGTACGATTAGCTACCGAATTGACAGGCTGGGAATTGAATGTCCGAGATGCTAACGAGAATGATTCCGCCACTAATAAGGAAATGGATGAAATCAAACGTGCATTTATTGAACAACTGGATGTTGATGAAGAAATTGCAGATGTTCTGGTAGAAGTAGGCTTGAGCAATGTGGAAGAAATTGCCTATATTCCAGTTGAAGAAATGCTGGAAATTGAAGGTTTTGATGAAGAATTGGTAGAAGCATTAAGAAGCCGAGCCAAAGATGCTGTCTTGATTAATGCCATTGCTTCGGAGGAAGAAGAAGAAACTTCATACCCTGCTGATGATCTTTTGCAGATAGAAGGCATGAGCAATGAGTTGGCGCATGAATTGGCTGCAAAAGGAATTGTAACAATGGAAGATTTAGCCGAACAGGCGATTGACGAGTTATTGGTTTTTGCGGGTATGGATGAAGAAAGGGCAGGAAAATTGATTATGAAAGCACGTGAACCCTGGTTTGCAGATGAACAAGGTGAAGAAGGAAAAGAGGGGGAAAAATGAGTGATAAAACAGTTAAAGAATTGGCAGAAATGGTAAAAATTCCTTTGGATCGTTTTTTAGAACAATTGAAAGAAGCAGGCATGCAAGCCTTTGCAGCGGATGATCTTATTGATGAAGATGAGAGAGTCAAGCTATTAACCCATTTACGCAAAAGACATGGCAAAACGGAAAATAGTGATGACAGCTCGCCCAGAAAAATAACCCTAAAGCGTCGTAAAGTAACAGAGCTGAAACAATCTACTGCACCTGGTGTAAACACTAAAACAGTCAGTGTTGAAGTCCGTAAAAAGAAAACATATATTAAACGCAGTAACTCTGAAATTAGTGAAGAACAAAAAGAAATTGAACTCGCCAAAAAAGCCTTGGAAGAGCAAAAGAAACAAATAGCGCTAGAAGAAGAAGAGCGTAAAAAGCATGAGCAAAGCATTAAGGAAGCACAAGAAGAAACTAAGCGAAAAGCAGAATTAGATTCTAAAAAGGCCGAAAAGGACAAAACTGAACCGGCAATTGCAGAAGTAAAAGAGACAACGATTGTAGCCGAGCAGAAAATAACTAAAACAGAAAAACTGCCATCTGAAAAACATACCGACTCAGCAAAGGACAAAACGCCAGTTGACGCAGTATCATCTGAAAAAGACGCGACTACAACAGAGCCGGAACTTTCAGAAGAAGAACAAAAGGCAAAAAAACTAGAAGTAGAAAAGAAAGCACGATTAGAAGCTTCCATAGAAAGGAACGCTGCCAAAGTAAGAAAACAGGCGGAAGCTAAAAAACAGCAAACTTTACATAAGAAAAAACAAACGGCTTCTGCCGCTGCCAATAGAAATAAAGCAGCAACAACTGGAAACTCCGCAGCTCCAGCGCAAAGAAGAGGAATTGCCCCTGGTCGCGGCCAAGCCATGCCAACAGGTACAGGTAGAAAAGCAAAAGGAAAAAAAGGCAAACAGAAAAGAATTCAACTGGCGTCAGAACATGATGCAAAACATCAATTTGAAAAACCAGTTGAAGCGATAATCCGCGATGTACCTATTCCTGAATCAGTTGTGGTTTCTGAATTGGCACAAAAAATGAGTATTAAAGCCGGAGAAGTGATCAAGGAATTGATGAAACTGGGTATTATGGCAACCATTAACCAGACCATTGATCAGGAAACTGCCGTCATTTTAGTTGAAGAAATGGGGCATAAACCCATTTTACAAAGTGACGATGACCTTGAACAGGAAATGCTCGCAGATGTTGTTGACCAGAAAGAAGCAGATATTCGTAAAACCTCACCAAGAGCTCCTATTGTTACCATTATGGGTCACGTAGATCATGGTAAAACTTCACTACTCGATCATATTCGTGAAACACGTGTTGCAGCCGGTGAAGCGGGTGGTATTACTCAACATATTGGTGCTTATCAGGTTAAAACAGATCATGGTAATGTGACGTTCCTTGATACACCGGGACATGCTGCTTTTACAGCAATGCGTGCACGGGGCGCCGAAGTAACCGACATCGTTATTGTAGTAGTAGCGGCCGATGACGGGGTCATGCCGCAAACTAAAGAAGCAGTTGAACATGCCAGAGCAGCAGGCGTACCCTTAATTGTTGCTATTAATAAAATGGATAAACCCGAAGCCAACCCAGACAAAGTCATGCAAGAAATGTCTACGCTGGAAGTGATTCCTGAAGAATGGGGGGGAGATACTCAATTCCTTAAAGTCTCCGCTAAAACAGGCGAAGGAATTGATGCTTTAATTGAAGCACTTATTTTGCAGACTGAAATTCTGGAATTACAGGCACCCATTGAAGGCGCGGCCTCTGGTTTTGTCATAGAATCCAGATTAGATAGAGGACGAGGCGCAGTAGCGACTATTTTGATACAGAAAGGCACTTTGCAAAAAGGTCAAATCGTATTATGTGGCCATGAGTATGGTCGAATCAGAGCCATGTTTGATGAAAATGGTAAAGCCATAAGTATTGCAGGCCCTTCCGCACCGGTCGAAATTTTAGGTCTGTCAGGAACACCGGAAGCGGGTGATGAATTTGTTTTTGCGCAAAATGAAAAAGCAGCGAAAGAATTGGCGGAACACAGAGAAGACAGAAAAAGATCAAGTAAACATGCCGCACAACAAGCTTCAAAATTGGATGAAGTTTTCTCTAAAATGGCAGCAGGTGACACCTCCACATTAAATCTGGTGATCAAAACTGATGTACAGGGAAGCTTAGAAGCATTAAGGGAGTCTTTACTTAAATTATCTAATGATGAAGTAAGCGTTAAATGTGTTTATGGCGGTGTGGGCGGCATTAATGAAGGTGATGCTAATTTAGCCTTGGCTTCAGGTGCTATTTTAATGGGATTTAATGTCCGTGCAGATGCCACTGCACGTAAACTGATTCAGGAAAAAGGTATTGATCTACATTATTACAGTATTATTTATGAAGCCATAGATGAAGTAAAACGCGCACTCAGTGGCATGTTAGCTCCTGAAATACAAGAGAAAATTGTTGGGCTTGCCGAAGTAAGAGAGGTGTTTAAATCACCAAAAATTGGCGCTATTGCAGGATGTATGGTCATTGATGGCATTGTTAAACGCAATTTGCCGATTAGAGTATTACGTGACAATATAGTGATTTATGAAGGACAGCTCGAATCATTACGTCGCTTTAAAGATGATGTCAATGAAGTCAAAATGGGCATGGAATGCGGCATTGGTGTAAAAAATTACAATGACATTAAAAATGGAGACCAGATCGAAGTATTTGAACGTGTTGAAGTTAAACGAGTGCTGGAGTAATGGCTAAAGAATATGGACGTAGTGAACGCGTCTCTTCGCAAATGCAAAAGGAACTTGCTTATGTCTTGCAACGTGAAACCCATGATTCTCGCTTAGGTTTCATAACAATTAATGAAGTTGTGGTATCAAAAGATTTAGCTGTTGCCAAAATTTATATTACCGTGCTAAATGGTGATGAACAAAGCAAGCTGGATAATGTGAATGTGCTTAATGAACTGGCACCGAGCATGCGGCATCAAGTCGCAAAAAGAATGCGTTTAAGGCATATTAGCGAATTCCGGTTTTATTATGATAATTCTTTTGATACTGGAATAAGGATTGCTGAATTACTCAATAAGCAGGACAAATAATCGGAGTCTTTGTTGTCAAAAAGAAAATCGGGACATAATATCCATGGAATTTTACTGCTTGATAAGCGGCTAGGGGTTTCATCCAATCGTGCTTTACAAGAGGTCAGGCGCTTATTTAATGCTAATAAGGCGGGGCACACTGGGAGCTTAGATCCCATGGCGACCGGTTTATTGCCTTTGTGTTTTGGTGAGGCCACGAAAGTATCAGCACTCATGCTGGATGATAATAAACGTTATCAAGTGCTAGTTAAATTAGGCGTAATGACCGATACCGGTGATGTAGAAGGCAAGATTATTGCTGAACAATCAGTGCCGGAGCTATCCAGAGAAGATCTTACCTTGTGCTTACAAGGGTTTATGGGGGCAATAGAACAAGTTCCCCCCATGTATTCTGCTTTAAAACATAAGGGTAGAAAGTTGTATGAACTGGCCAGAGAGGGTAAAGTTGTCGAACGAAAAGCCCGTAATATTACAATATTTGAACTGGAATTATTAAAACATACAGCCAACACTTTAACTTTAGATGTGCTTTGTTCTAAAGGAACTTACATACGAACATTAGCTGAAGACATTGGCCATCAATTAGGATGTGGAGCCAGTCTACTTGCATTGCGAAGAACACAATCTGGTCAATTTAATATCAAAGACGCCTTAAGCCTTAAGCAATTACAAAAAATGGATTTTAATGAACTGACGAACTGTTTACTTGAGGTAGACAAACCTCTGGAAGCAATACCCGTCATTCAACTTTCAACAAGCCAGGCAGAATTAATTAAATTTGGCCAACAAATAAATACAGAACAAACAAGTATTATTCAGGGCATAGTACGCATGTATAGTGAACAAGTCTTTTTAGGCTTGGGAGAATTACTATTGGGTGGTAAACTGGTGCCGAAAAAAATTTTCAACCTGGATACAAAAGCAGCATAAGTATCCAAATTGGAACCCCATATCCAGCAAATAAATTTATTTTGCAGGGTAGGAAAAACATGGGAATCTACGCCCTATTGTGGAAACCATGTCATCGCGTAAGCCCGTTTGGGT
>CAZNGU010000217.1:0-4795 GCA_964572325.1 uncultured Methylomarinum sp. | reverse complement strand
CCAATGGTAAGTCGTCTAAGATGTGCCATGTTTTCAGAGCCAAACCCTGTGCAAATGGTTGGTTGACATTTAGCGTACCCAGTCAATAATATAGTGATTCACTTCAACTGAGCAGTGTTCTCGTACTTTATGCAAAACAGTTTGAGGGCTGGCATCCTCTTCGGTTCCGCTAAATGTCATCCAACCTGTCGCATTTTTTAGATAATATTGCCATAAGGAACGTATTGCAGGATGTGCTGACAACAGCAAGCGCATCCTACATAAAATACTTTTAGCTGCACAGTTCAGATTTCAATCAAACAAATCCCTTCAATCGATACAGCATATCCAATGCTTGTCTTGGGCTTAAGTCATCTGGTTTTATGTCTTCCAGCAAGCAAACAGCAGGATGACACTCTTTTGCTGAAAACAAATCTAGCTGATTGGTTCCTGATTCTGCTTGCTGCTCAATATAAGCATTATCTTCCAATTGCTGTAACTTACTTTTAGCATTTTCAATAACAACTTTGGGTACACCCGCCAAAGAAGCAACCTGTAAACCATAGCTTTGACTGGCAGGGCCTTTTTTTACGGCATGTAAGAAAACAATTTTATCGCCATGCTCCATAGCATCCAGATGAACATTTTGAATGTTTTTATACTCATCTGCTAACGCAGTTAATTCAAAATAATGAGTCGCAAATAGAGTAAATGCCTTAGTTTCTTTAGCCAAATGAACCGCACAGGCCCAGGCCAAAGAAAGGCCGTCAAAAGTGCTGGTACCCCGCCCTATTTCATCCATTAAAATAAGACTGCTACTGCTTGCATTATGTAAAATATTAGCTGTTTCAGACATTTCCACCATAAAAGTAGATCGTCCACTGGCTAAATCATCTGAAGCACCAATCCGGGTAAATATTTTATCAATGGGGCCGCAACAAACTGCTTTGGCCGGGGCAAAACAACCGATATGTATGAGTAAAACAATCAATGCAGTTTGCCGCATATAAGTTGATTTCCCCCCCATATTCGGCCCTGTAATAATAAGCATTGTGCGTTGCTGATTAAAATGCACATCATTTGCCACAAAGGGTATATTGGATACTTGCTCGACTACCAGGTGTCTGCCACCTTCTATTTCAACCCCCGGTTTTTCAGACAAAACAGGCTGACATAAATCCAGAGTTTCTGAACGCTCGGCAAAGGTCAACAAAACATCCAGTTCAGCTAATGCAGTGGCACATTGCTGGAGTTCAGCTAAACTTTCATTAATACGATTTAATAAATCATCATATAATGCTTTTTCAAAAGCCAGCGACTTTCCTTTCGCACTTAATACGGTGTCTTCAAAAGATTTAAGCTCAGCAGTAATATAACGCTCGACACTTTTTAGGGTTTGTTTACGCGTATAATGCTCAGGCACCTTATCACTGTGTAAACGAGACACTTCAATATAATAGCCATGCACTCGATTGTAATTTACTTTTAGGTTATTAATCCCTGTTGCCTGTTTTTCACGATTTTCCATATCAATTAAAAACTGGTCCGCATTTTGGCTTAAATCACGTAAATCATCCAACTCCTGATTATATCCAGGAGCAATAACACCGCCGTCTCTGATTAAAACCGGCGGATTATCAATAATCGCTGTTTCCAGCAATTCCAGTAACTCGGGCTGTTCCGCAATTTTTCCTCGGATAACTTCAATATGGGGATTATCCGTATTGGCTAATTGCTCTTGCAGTTGCGGTAATATTCTCAAAGTATTTCGTAATACCATTAAATCACGAGGCCGAGCTGACTTTAAGGCAATGCGTGAACTAATCCTTTCAATATCACCGACTTGTCGCAAGCTGGCTTGAATATCGCTATAACGCTGTTTTTGCAGAAAACTATTGATACAGGCATAACGACCATTAAGAATAATCTGAGAACGAAGCGGACGATTAATCCAGCGCCGTAAACAACGGCTGCCCATGGCTGTCGATGTTTTATCAAGAACGCCAAATAAAGTATATTGCATCTGCCCACTGGGATGACTATCCAGCTCCAGGTTTCTGCGACTACAGGCATCTAAAGCAATACTCTGATCAAGCTGTTCAATAGCAATCCCTTGTATATGAGGCAAAGCCGTTTGCTGGGTATCTTTAACATATTGCAATAAACAGCCCGCTGCACAAATTGCCAGGGGTAAATGTTCACAGCCAAAGCCGCTCAAATCATGCGTATTAAATTGTTTTAATATAAGCTGTGTGGCACTTTCAATCTCAAAATGCCACGGTGGCCTTTTACACAAGCCAAAACGATCTTTTAATTGAGCAGGAAGTGTAAATTCTTCACTAAAGAGTAACTCAGCTGGATTTAAGCGTTCAATTTCAGCCAATAATTGTTGTTCCGATTTTACTTCCTGTAACACAAATTTACCACTGCCCAAATCCAGACAAGCAATACCTGTAATTTCTGAATTATTATTAATAGCGACCAGAAAATTGTCTTTACGATCTTCTAATAAAGCTTCATCAGTCACCGTGCCGGGTGTAATCGTCCGCATTACCTTACGTTCTACCGGACCTTTACTCGTTGCAGGATCACCCACTTGCTCACAAATAACAACCGATTCCCCTTTTTTTATTAACCGGGCAATATAGCCTTCCGCTGCATGGTATGGCAATCCCGCCATTGGAATGGCCTGCCCTCCTGATTTCCCTCTACTGGTTAAAGTAATATCAAGTAATTCAGATGCTTTTTTAGCATCATCAAAAAACAATTCGTAAAAATCCCCCATTCGGTAAAAAATCAGATTATCAGGATGTTGGGATTTGATGCGTAAATACTGTTGCATCATTGGAGTATGCAGCGGTTTTGAATCCTTTGTTTTCATAACTTTAATTTTCTAAGTAAGCTATGAACAATAGAACTTGTATGGAATTTCATGTTTTTTTGTTCCAATTTGTTTTATTATTTTTCAGTCTTTTGCATAAAAGAGCAATCTAAACGTGTACCTAAAATATTATTATCCTGCATTACCTGTAGTTATTTACAAATTCACTGATGTATATGTTTGTAGATATAGAGTTGGAAATGAAGAATAAAACTATAAATGGCATATATTTCCACCAAAATTTTTCTGTAATATTAATTGAAACATTAAAGTCGAAGGAGCAAACCTCACCACCCACCTCGCAACAACTTAATCCGTTCTTCAGCATCAAAAACCTTACTACAGCTTTCCCAGTCTATATCTGATATATAGCTATACCTTTCATCAAACGGATGCTGTTTAGGGATACTGCGTATTTTACGAAGTGCTTCTTCTTTATTGTCTTGGGCAATATCGACCCACGCATCTTCTAAAACATCAGGGACTTGTCCGAATAACTCAAAAATATCTTCTAATCGTTCAGATAACAATTCATGTACTCGGTCTTCAACTGAATCTCGGTATCGCATGTTGTACAGAAATATCTCATCTCTGATTTGACCTATCCTTTGAATACGCCCTTTTCTTTGTTCTAGTCGTGTGGGGTTCCATGGTAAATCAAGATTTATTAATGTACCTAATCGCTGTAAATTTAAACCCTCACTTGCCGCATCTGTCCCTAGTATTAAACGTAATTCTCCGTCCCTTACTTGTCGTTTTATTTCATCCCTTGCAATACGTTTAAATTGACCATTTTTTATAACACCTGATCGTGTACTTCCCGCATAAATTCCAATGGGTTCATCAGGAACATGATGCTCTGATAATTGATTGGCTAACCACCAAACTGAATCATAATATTGAGAGAAAATAATACAGCCTAATTCTAGCCAACCTTTATCAAACAAGTAGTCAATCACTTTTTGGTATTTAGGGTCATTTTCTCGATCTGACTCTAATGCTTTTAAACATTGCTGTAATAAAGATATTTCAGTTTTTGTTAAATCTTTCATAGAATCTGAAACCGCAGATTCAAAGTCATCATCGTCATCTTCTGATAATAATGACAAATCGCTGTCCATAGAACCACCAGCACTGGTATTCCATTCATTCAAAAGTTTTTCAACCGTTCTATGTCCTGCGTACATCGTGCTACCAATACGCCTTAATAATAATGTTTTAAAAAACCCTGCCCCTTTTACCCGCTGACTTAAGGACTGACAAAACTCTTCTGCTAATGTATAAGCACGTTGAAAATATAAGGGTAAAGGTATTGATTCATTTGATTGCTCACCAAATAACTTAACTCTAACTGGTTGTAGGTATGGTTCATTGGTTTCAGGGTCTATTGTATTTTCTAAGAAAGTTCTTGTACGCCTTACAATATGCAAAATAAATGGATTATATTCACGTCCATAATCACCCAGTACTTTCCTTAGTTGTGTTTTATCTGGTCCACGCAACTGATTATAACCATCTGGATTAGCCACATAATCCCCATCAGCCATCCTTAAACGCCGACGTAATAATTTAAAACTCGCATGTTCTCGTTCATCAGGTAATGGATTACGCACCCATTCCCACGCAATTGCATCAGATGTATCTATTTCGGCTTCACCCATTACCATAGGAATAGCATATTCAGGATTACGCCAAGGACTCCATGCATCACCTAAAACTTGATCACTCCCTTGCGCTAAAACAGTTAATAAATCGAACGCCTCAATGGGATGTAATTGAACAGGTGTTGCTGTTGCCAATAATAAGCTTTTAGTCTTTTCACCTATCTTCAACAAGAAAGCCATTAAATTATTAGGATCCGCTTTTTCTGTTAAACAATGTTCATTAATTTTTCGACGGCGAGAACGATGTGCTTCGTCAACAATAACGCACTCA
>CAZNGU010000216.1:0-4828 GCA_964572325.1 uncultured Methylomarinum sp. | reverse complement strand
CTTCGTTGCGTCTTGAAGACGAATAAAAATCCTGCGTAATCCTGGTAGTTTATTTATTGCGCGTTACCTTAGATAGAAATTCGTATGCATGGTTTTATGAAGTACAATAAAGAGCCAATAGGTGAACATAGTTAAAAAAGAAAAAAGTGTGAGTAAAATATTAATCCTGCTGCTTTTTCTTATTTCCTTTCTTGCTACAGCGAAGGAAAACGTAAATCCTTGCCAAAAGGAAAGCAGGCGCTTGAATCACGAATTGAGACCCTGTAAAACTGAAAAGGAAACAGAAAGAATTCATTTGCTTGATGTGAACAAGAGCAAAAAAATATACCGTGGCAAAGCTATGACTCTTGAAGCACAGGATGTTGAGGCGAACTTATTACTCCTTAGCCTGGCTGAATTTTCAGGATATTCCCTGATAATGGATGCGGGCTATAATACAGAAATTAACATAAAGAAAACGCAAGTACCCTGGGATCAAGCGCTTGATAAAATAGCTGAGTTTTTAAATTTAAAAGCCAAAATCCTCAATCAGATTATTTATCTTGATAGGCCGGTATTTTTAAGAAAATATAGGCCTAGAACAAAAAAGTACTCTGGAATGCCGCTTTCACTGGACTTTTATACCATTAAAGCCAGGGTTTTATTCAATGTACTCGCTGATTTTTCAGGAAATGCATTAATTATTGATGCGAATATTGACAAAAAAATAACTATTAATCGCAAACATACTCCCTGGGATCAGGTGCTAGATGAACTGGCTGAGTTTTTAGACCTAAAGGCTCAAGTAATCAACGGTATCATTTATGTTGATACACCTGTGTCCTTATGGAACCATAAACAAAATGAAAAACAATATCAGGGTAAAAAACTTTCACTCAATTTATTGTCTATATCAGTAAGTGATTTATTTAATATTCTTGCGGAATTTTCCGGAAGCTCTTTTGTGCTGGAAACTCATATTGACAAGAAAATCAATAGGGAAATTAGTATTAAACGCGATAAAACTCCCTGGGATCAAATATTGGCTGAGGTGCTTGAGTTTTTAAACTTAACATCTAAAGTCTCTAATGGGGTTGTTTATATTGAAGATCAAGAAACATTCGAACATCGTAAAACCAGATGAATACAGCAACTCCACAAATAGAAAGTACTCCTGATTGGGAACAGGCTTATCCTCCATTAATGGTTAAGGAGCCCTGGTTTCGTTCAAGAAGATTTATTATTTTTATTATCACGCTTTTATTAAGTGCATTTATTTCATTAAGTTATGTTTTTAGTCGTCCTGCCATTTATCTTAGTTATGCAACCTTGTTAACCGTTGCTAAAACCGCAGTTGATCAACGTAGTAAAGAAGCGGATATTCAGCATGTTGCTATTCAAAAACAAATATTGCTTGGGTATGAGCTAATTGCAGAAACTGCAAAAAGGCTGAAGTTACTTGAAGAAAGCCATATCAAATTAACTGTTGCTGATATTCGCCAAATGCTAACAGTTGAACCTGTAGCTGAAACAAATCTGGTAAAAATGACGGCTGAAAGCTCAGACCCTGTGATACTTCCCGTGCTTATCAATACCTGGATAGATGTTTATCTGGATGCCAGGGCTGATACGGTCAAACAGGCGACGGGCTCAACTACAGATACTCTGCAGGAAGAACTTGATAATTTATCAAAAAAAATAGATTTAACACGCAGCGAAATAAAGCAGTTCAGAGAAGAAAATGATATTAGCTCAACAGGGCGAGAAGAAAATAATGTTTTAGCTCGTTTAAAAGGCCTGAACAATTCACTTAACAAAGCAAGAGAAAAAGAGCTTGCAGCAAAAGCCCGGATGGAAACCGTTAAAAATGCACTGAGTCAGGGAAAGGTTCTGGTGCCTGAGGGAGACAAGCAGAGATTGAGTTCTCTCGAACAACGAGCCCACACCTTACGTGCCCAATTAAAGAAATTGGATCAGCGTTATACTAGGGATTATATGGCAAAGATTGCCAAATTAAAGGTCATCCCTGAACGACTAGAAGCATTGGAGAAAAGAATTGTTGAAATGCGTCAAAAAGGACAAAAAGATGTGCTAATTAATGCCCAGCAAAAATATGCTATTGCCACTCAAACTGTTAGGTCGCTTACTCAAGAGTTGTGGGGGCATAAAAAATTAGCCACAGAGTTCACCGCTAAATTTGCCGAATATACGGCTTTACAAAGTGATCTTGAGGCGATGGAACTGCTTGGGCGTGAAACCCAGCAGCGATTAATTAAAATTGAGGCAAAACAGTTAGAAAAATATCCACAGGTGGATATTGTTGAACGAGCATTTCTTCCACGCGATCCAATTCGACCTAATTTTTTTCGTGATGCCTTGATAGCAGTTATCGGTTCCTTATTGCTCAGTTTATTAGCTGTCTGGATTGCAGATTTTTTAACGCTAAAGGATGAGCCTAATGCCGCAATCAATTTATCAGGCATTCACTTGTATAATAGTGGTATTCAGCAAGCGGCATTAGCCGATACCAATCCACCACAAACTTTGGCGCAACAAGAAACCTATGCACTGGAGAATTCATTTGCACGGGAAATTTCCTTACAAGAGCTTGATGTTTTAATGCGTGCGGCAAGTGATAAAGCCAAGCTGCTTATTGCGCTTTTACTTAGCGGCCTATCATTGGCAGAAATTTCTATATTAGATTTAGATGTAGATGTAGATGTAGATATTGACGGCAATGTTCTTCGTATTAAAGGGGCATCTCCTCGGAGTATCACTATTAGCCCGGGATTAAGAAAGCTACTTTCCGCAAATAATAATTGTATTTCAGGTGAGTCTGTTACAACAGAAGATATTGCCGCCATATTGCTCTGTACAGTTGTTGATGCTGGCTTAGCAGGGCCTGGTGAAATTAAGGCTGAAGCTATTCGTCTTAGTTATATTATTTATCTGGTTGAACAAGGCATTCGATTATCTGATCTTGAATTAATTTTTGGACACATTTCTCCCACCGAGTTATCAGAATATAGTAAATACTCGCCAGCTGGTCCCGGGCGATCTTTCAAAAGAATTAATTTAGTTCACCCTGCTCTGGCTCGTATAGATGTGCTATTGGAGGATTAAGAGTGGAAATTATTGTGGTGGGTAAAAACAATAAAACCTTGTTCCTAATTGTTAACCTTCAGGAAAATACATAAATAATTTTAGGTTTTATGGTAGACTTTTGCCAAAAATGATTGAGAGTGAGAACTTATGGCTGAAACAGTAGAAGAATTAACAGTAACTTATGAAGATGGTGGAATAGAAACTGTCAAGGAACTGGATAAAAAGGTATTAAGTAAAGGTGCCTGGGCAACGGTTATTTATCGTTATCAAGACTGGAACCGTACTAAGGAAGAATATGGAGCGGATAAATATACTATTCGTCGCTACCAAAAAAGAAATGGTGAATATTCACAAAAATCTAAATTTAATATTTCCAGTGAGAAACAAGCTAAAGAAATTATAACTGCTTTACAAGAATGGATTGATGAGAGTAAATAGTACTACTCCTGCCATTCAATTATATGGTCTTCGAGATTATCAATTTCAGATTCTTTCATGGCATAGCTACTAATGGAAACACCGGCAGTTTTTACTGAGTCGGTATTACCGGAAAGTAGTGGGTGCCATGTAGGCAATGATTTACCATCAATTAATAATCGGTAAGAACAGGTAGTGGGAAGCCAGTTGTAATCAGCAAAGTCATGTTGTTTTAAATCAAGACATTCCGGAACCAATGTGGTTCTTTCTGAATATCGCGTGCATTGGCAATTGTCCAGGTCAATCAGATCACAAACAACACTGGTAAAAAATATCTCGCCACTATCTTCATCTTCTAGTTTGTTTAAACAGCATTTTCCACAGCCATCACAGATTGATTCCCACTCCTCTGTGCTCATTTCCGAGAGTTTTTTTGATTCCCAAAACGGCATAACGTTATTTTCCTAGTATTCGATTCATCCAGCTGTAAACTCGCTTAACCAGTAATCCTTCATCATGCTGGTAAAGATGACCTTCGCCAGCTAATTTAATTTGCCTGTATGCCTTACTGCTTGCCCCTGAAACTTTTCTTTTTCTAGCTGTATCAACCACTTCCGGCAAATCATATTCTGCAAAAATATCTAGAACTGGCTGTTCTATTTGTTCAATAAAATCGGTAATCTGGGCGTTTTTGTAACTGGTTTTAGGTACTGCTAGGCTAATGGTCACAAGCGCTTTTACTGTAGTGGACTGGGAATTGTTTTTTAGATAATACAGCGCCATCATTCCGCCAAGGCCATAGCCAATCAGAACAATATTTTTAGCTTCTGCAGATTCTAAAAAAGCCAGAGCCGCTTCGATACGTGTACTGGCCTCATCAAATAGCGAGAAGTATTCTTGTTCTTTAGCACCCAGGCTCAATACTGGCATTTGCAAAGATAAACTAGCCCAATTGTGTTGAGGAAGAAACGTACGTAAGGGTTTAATTAACTTTGTCTGGTTAGGGTGCCCTCCCATTGGGTGTAAAATGATTGCAGTCCCTACATTGCTTTCTGGTTCGGTCTGCGTATAAAGCGCTAAAAAGATTTTTTCTTTTGCTTTTACTTCTGGCTTCGCCTTGAGCCATACAATTCCGCCAGTTGAAAAAGACGATTCAATTTCTTCCGCATATTCAAGTTCTCGTAATTCATTGCTTGCCCAGCTGCTTGCTATAAAACAATTGAGAATGAGAATAACAAATAACCGAATCATTATATTTTTTTCTGGCCTGTGCTTAAGGAACGAGAATTTAATAATATACGAAAGTTTGACGCAGGATTTTGGTTTC
>CAZNGU010000215.1:0-4830 GCA_964572325.1 uncultured Methylomarinum sp. | reverse complement strand
GGTGTGGTGCCGGTGAATAGTACACAAAAGAATATATTAAATAGCCAGTATGAAAATGATTGGAAGTACTTGCCGCTAATAAAAGCATTAACTGCTATTGCAGCTTTGCTTCATGATTGGGGTAAAGCCTCAAAGCTTTTTCAAAGCAAGCTTTCACCAAATAGCAAAAATAAGTTTAAGGGGGATCCTGTTCGTCATGAATGGATTTCTTGTTTGTTACTTAATGCGTTAGTCAGTAGTTGCAATAATGAATCTGAAGAAGGTTGGTTAGAATGTTTAACGAATGGTAAATTTGATGAAAAGCAGTTAAAGGAAACTGTCGAACAGCAAGAACCTAAACCACTACACAAACTACCGCTAGCTGCAAAGTTAGTTGCATGGCTTATCGTATCTCATCATCGTCTACCTTTTACTAGAGATGATTGGAGAAATGAGCACGCTGATGATATTGATGCTATTTTGCAAAGAATTACTCAGGCTTGGGGGTATGAAAACCGAAAAGATGAAAAAGAATATCAACAACGAGTCAATGCCTGCTTTGAATTCCCTAAGGGTTTATTGAACCGGTCTAATAAATGGTTAAAACAAATAAAAAAGTGGTCTCATCGACTACAAGACTGCTTACCATTAGTTGAAAAAGTTATGAATGATGGAAGTTATAGATTGGTGCTTCATCACTCACGATTGTGTTTAATGCTAGGCGATCACTATTATTCATCTCAAAATGCAGATTCGAACTGGCAAGATATAACCGGATTGTTTGCTAATACAGATAGGGATACGAAAGAGCTCAAACAAAAACTTGATGAGCATCTGGTTGGTGTTGCCAGTAGTGCACTTCGTACTTCACATTTATTACCTTCTTTTGAAAAAGAACCACCGCTTGCGATCGATATACAGGGATTAAGGAAAGTCAGCCCGAAGGTATTTCGTTGGCAAGATAAAGCGGTTGAAAAAATAAGCTTATGGAGAAAGTCACAATCAAAAAACACACATGGGTTTTTCGCTGTAAATATGGCGAGTACTGGTTGTGGTAAAACGTTTGCCAATGCAAAAATCATGGGTGTTTTGTCTATTGATGGAAACAGCCTCCGGTACATATTGGCGCTAGGTTTAAGAACATTAACTTTGCAAACTGGTGATGAATATCGTGATCGTATTGGATTAGATAACTCTGAACTCGCAGTATTGATTGGCTCAAGAGCCGTAGCTGAGCTACATAATCAAAAGCTAGTAGATGAAACTGATGACAATGACTACGGTGGTTCAGAATCACTACAGGCATTGCTTGATGAAGGAATAGACTATGACTGTAGCATTCCTATTGAAGGATTAGCCACCGTATTGACTAAAGAAAAAGACCGTCAGTTTCTTTATGCGCCAGTGCTAGTCTGCACAATAGATCATATTATAGCTGCAACGGAAACAAAGCGTGGTGGTCGGTATATTTTACCCTGTTTGCGTTTGATGTCGTCAGATTCAGTCCTTGATGAAATAGATGATTTTACTGGCTCTGATTTAATAGCCATTGGAAGACTTGTTTATCTGGCGGGAATGTTAGGACGTAAAGTGATGATCTCATCTGCTACCATTCCTCCTGATCTAGCTGAAGGTTACTTTAACGTCTATAAAAAAGGCTGGCAGTTACATGTTAAAAGCCGTGATACTGCTGAAAATATTATTGGTTGCGCATGGATTGATGAATTTAAAACGGAAGTGGTTAGCATTAACAGTACACAAAGTGGCGGTGCAATAGAAAATTACAAAAAACAGCACAGTAATTTTATTGATAAGCGAGTTACTAAATTAAATACTCAAATTGCGAAACGTAAAGCTGAAGTTATTCAATGCAAAGAAAGTATGGAAGATGTAGAGTTTGATGATAATGAAACAAAGCAACAGCAATACTTTTCCAGTATAAAACACGTGATCGTAGAAAAACACCAACAGCATAATACAGTTGATAAAAATACAAATATTGCAGTATCTTTTGGTGTGGTGCGTGTTGCTAATATATCTTTGTGCATTGAACTAACTCAATATTTGTTAAAAACTGATTATCCACAGGATATTGAAGTAAGGATTATGGCTTATCATAGTCAACAGGTATTGCTTTTACGACATGAACAAGAAAAGCACCGGGATGCCGTTCTAAAACGTAAGTAAAAACCGAAGGAGCAGCCCTCTGCTTTTTCCCACTCTGTGGTTCGCTTACACCTGGACCAATGTAAGTCTAAAAACATCATTTTTGTTCTAGTGGCAACGCCAGTAGAAGAGGTCGGTCGGGATCATGATTTTGATTGGGCTGTAGTCGAGCCATCATCATACCGATCCATCATTCAACTAGCAGGGAGAGTGCGACGCCATAGAGAAGGTGAAGTAAAAGAGGCAAATATTGCCTTGCTGCAATATAACTGGAAAACATTTAAAGCAGGTGATGAGCAGGGTAAGAAATATTTTAATCGGCCAGGTTATGAAGAGAAAGTAGTATTAGATACGCACGATCTTAATCGATTGATTGATGTGGTGGCAATTGAAAAACGACTGGATGCAGTACCAAGAATTCGAAAAAATAATAAACTTGATTACCATACGTCACTAGCAGATTTAGAGCATGTTGCTACTCAAGCTGAATTAACCAGTTATCATCGGCATGGGCCTGATACTATGCAGGGTTATTTAGCGGAAACCTGGTATTTAACAGCATTGCCTCAGTTGTTAAACCCTTTTCGTAAAAGTGAAGCTAGTGTCAATTTATTTTTAACCTATTCATCGGATGATGAAAGGTGTTATTTTTCAGAAAAAGACGATAAAGGTTACCCTATTAATAGAGAAGGCATATTGCAAATACAGCACATTGAGTTAACTGAGGGTGAAAAAAAGAATCTGTGGCTAATGCGAGATTATCAGACCCTGTTGAGCAGATATTCTGAACAACAAGAATTAAGTAAAAGGCGAATATCTTTACGTTATGGCGAGTTAAATTTTGTTGGGCGTGAAAATACTGAATATAAATATAATGATCAGTTTGGGCTGGTTAGAATTTAAAGTAAGGACTAATAATGGATAATTCAATAAAGAAATACATAGATAGCATCAAGAAAAAGAGACTAAAAATTGCTTTGAAGACTAATTCTAAAGAAATTGGTGATGCTGAAAAAAATAAAATCAAGGAACAGTTTCAGTCATCATATAAGTATAGTAACTGGTTGATTAAAATATTATCTATTGATAATGACTTATATTTCCCTAAATCATTAGAAGAAATTGATTTGTATGGATTATTAACCTTGGAAGTAGCTTATAAGCAAACTTTTAAATCAGTATGTGATGCTGGGCACCCAATAATTGACGAATTGCTAGTCGATATGGGTTTTAGCGAAAATCAAATTAAGGAATGTGTTAAAAGAGCAAGAGAGATTAATGCAGAATCATTAGACTATTATCTATTATTTGAAGAAGAATTATCTGAAAGTAATTTATCTCTAGATAGCATCAAAATTAAAATTGAACAGTTAGCACAAGATTGTTCTCAAGGAACAATTATTAGTCATTCAGCAAAAATGACTAATCCTGCATGCAAATACCCAAAGGTTTATTATGCTAAAGAATTTTACCCCGATGGTTTTCTTAGAACTGGAAATTCAATCGTTGATTTTGACATGCATATTAATGCAACTAAATTAAAAGTTTTTAAATTTCTGTCACTTAAATATCAAGGAAAGACTTTGTTAAATTATATCCAAAATAATAGCAATGATGTTTTTCAACGATTATTTAATGTTTCAGAAGAAAGGGCTAATATTTGGGTTAAGTCTTTTCTATCAGGCGTAAATAATTGTGATCTGAGAACAAATCAACTTATAAGGCAATTATATTTTCCTGTGGAAGATGGTTATCAATTACTTTCGATATTGCAGCCATCTGGCCTGGTATTCGAACTTAAAACAAGAATTGACTCGATAAATGATCGATCGCCTGAATCATATACTGGTAAAAAGAAAAAGAAAGAAGGAAAGGCGGCTGATGTTAAATATTCAACGATTGCAAACTTAACAGTTACTAAGCATGGAGGGGATCATCCTAAAAATATTAGTGGTCTCAATAATAAGCATCAGTCTTATTATTTGCTGAATTCATTGCCTCCCTTTATAGATAAACGCTCAATTTATTTCCCAAAGACTAATTTCTTTATCGAGTCATTCCGTTATCGTGATTGCCGTGATATTTTCCATGCATTACATAGGATGTTAAAAAAGGATTATAACAATATTAATATTCGTGAAGGACGGGATTACCGGTTACTGGAATTGCTTGATCGCATAATAAACAAAATGTGGGCGGTGCGCTCAGTAGCAGTAGAACAGTATTATGCTGAATCTTCGCAGTTAAAAATCCATCAAAAAATTTGGCTTTGTGAAGAGTTTTTAAAAGAAAGGGAAAAGTCAGATCAATGGCTGGATAAATTATGTAAAGAGATATCAAGTTGGATAATCCGTGCATACGAAAAAATACTGGGCAAACAAGCAATCAAACTTGGTGAAGGAGAACACCTAAAAATTATTGAAATAGTTTCACAAAATAAGGAGGCATTAAGATGATTGGGGATATTAGAAATTTTATATTGCTGCCATATATTAAAGTGCAAAATGCCAATGCGCTTTCCAGCCCATTCACGATAGGTTTTCCTGCAATGACAGCGTGGCTAGGCGTTGTACATGCCTTACAGCGAAAGCTGAATACTGAATTTAATGAGCTTAAGTTTATTGCCACTGCTGTTGTAAGTCATGAGTGTAATCTACAAACTCACAAAGGGGTAGGTGATTATGT
>CAZNGU010000214.1:0-4830 GCA_964572325.1 uncultured Methylomarinum sp. | reverse complement strand
AACACCATTTATGCCAATGATGGCAAAGTAGATTATCGAGTGGCCTTGCTTTCTGATATAACAGAAAAAAAAGAAGCGGAAAAAATAATCTGGGATCAAGCAAATTATGATTCCTTAACAGGTCTGGCAAATCGCAATATGCTGATGGATCGTTTGGAACAAGGACTTAAATTATCAAAACGGACAGGGAAGCCACTGGCTGTAATCTTTCTTGATCTGGATTATTTTAAACAAGTTAATGATACCTTAGGGCATGAAATAGGTGATGATCTATTAAGTGAAGCAGCAAAACGTCTGGTTCTTTGTGTGCGACAATCCGATACTGTTGCGCGCTTTGGTGGGGATGAGTTTGTTATTATCCTGACCGAACTGGAAGAGATTAAAACCATAGAAAGAGTAGCAGAAGAAATTCTTTATACACTGAGTCAGGTTTTTGTTTTAGCGGATGAGAAAATTTATATTTCAGCCAGTCTTGGTATTGCGGTTTATCCAGAAGATA
Source organism: uncultured Methylomarinum sp. (assembly GCA_964572325.1). Taxonomy (GTDB): domain Bacteria; phylum Pseudomonadota; class Gammaproteobacteria; order Methylococcales; family Methylomonadaceae; genus QPIN01. The sequence continues at coordinate 4,331 of CAZNGU010000214.1, read as the reverse complement.
CTTCTAATAGTAGTGAATTGATAAAATATGCCGATCAGGCAATGTATATATCTAAAGATGCAGGGCGAGGTAAATTTAGATATTTTACCAAGAAGATGCAGGAACAGGCTCGTTACAGGATGCTACTACTGAGTGACTTGCGTGTGGCCGTGGAAAAAAAGCAATTCCAGTTATTTTATCAACCTATAGTTAATATAGCTAACGGTCAAATAGTCATGGCAGAAGCTTTATTGCGATGGGATCATCCTGAAAGAGGAATGATAAGTCTTAATGATTTTATTCCACTCGCTGAAGAATCGCGATTAATTGTTGCTATTGATGACTGGGTTTTTAAAGAGTCAGCCCGCCAGGTTAAACGCTGGCGATCCTTATACCATAAAGATTTCAAAATAAGTGTTAATCAGTCGTCTATTCAGTTTAAATTTAATAAAGGCTTTGATGCCTGTTTAAACTATCTTCAACAAATCGATTTATCGGGTAGTGCAGTGGTAATAGAAATCACCGAAGATGTATTAATGGACAATAGCGCAAGACTTGAAAAGCAACTGAAATTATACCGGGATATAGGCGTGCAGATATCCTGGGATGATTTTGGAACAGGTTACTCTTCGCTATCTTATCTTAAAAAATTTAATATTGACTATTTAAAAATTGATTCGTTTTTTGTAAAGAATCTGGTTCTAGACAATGAAGACCTGGCTTTGTCAGAAGCCATTATTGCAATGGCGCATAAGCTGGGAATAAAAGTAATTGCTGAGGGAATAGAAATAGAACAGCAAAAAAATTTGTTAGCTTTCTCTGCTTGCGATTATGGTCAAGGCTACTTGTTTTCTAAAGCCGTCCCGGGCGATGAATTTGAGCAGTTACTGATTGAGAACAAAACCTACTAATTGTGTAAGGTAACACGCAATAAATAAACTACCAGGATTGCGTAGGATTTTTATTCGTCTTCAAGACGCAACGAAGAGAGCATAGCAAGCTATGTGACCGGAGTTGCAAAGCTTCCGCTCCTGCTCACGCCCCTTACCTACCTCCATGTAGGCAACGCAGGAGACGGATAAAAAGACAAGTAAGACTGGTGGGTTATTTATTGCGTGTTGCCTAAGGTAACGCACAATAAATAATCCCTTGCTCGTATGAATAAACCCTCTCCCCAGAGCCGTGTTATAATCAAGCTAATTAGTTCTTTGTTTTATCAATGGTTTTTCTGTTTGTTCTAATTTATGAAAACCACAATGGTAAAAACATTAGGCAGCTCGCAATAAATAACCCACCGATATTACACAGAATTTTTGTTTGCCTTTGCTGTTGCAGTAACGGGCGCATAGCTAGCTATGTAACTGTTACTGCAACAGCAAAGGCGGACAAAAAGGCAAGTGAGATGGGTGGGTTATTTATTGCGAGTTGCCTTAGGGCTATCTTCCTTTCTCATTCTTTAATAATCGAATTTATTTTATGTCATTTTCCTCTTTAGGACTTTCCAAACCATTTCTTCAGGCCATTGCAGAAAAAGGTTATTCCTCGCCTTATCCAATTCAGCTTGAAGCAATACCAGCAGTGCTATCAGGGAGGGATGTGATGGCCGCTGCTCAGACAGGGACAGGAAAAACAGCCAGTTTTACCTTGCCGTTATTACAACAGCTTGAAAAAGGTAAGCCAGCTAAGCCCCGCCATATTCGTGCCTTGGTATTAACTCCAACACGGGAATTAGCGGCACAAGTGGCTGATAGCGTTGCTGCTTATGGCAAGCATGTTCCTCTAAAATCTGCGGTAGTTTTTGGGGGTGTTAAAGCCAACCCCCAAATCAGTAAATTAAGTAATGGTGTTGATGTCTTAGTTGCGACCCCTGGGCGGCTTATTGATTTATATAATCAAAATGCGGTGAAATTCACACAGTTGGAAATCCTGGTACTTGATGAAGCAGATCGAATGCTCGACATGGGGTTTATTCGAGATATCACAAAGATTCTGAGCTTATTGCCTAAATCGCGTCAAAATCTATTGTTTTCTGCAACTTTTTCCAATGATATTCGAAAGCTGACAGATAAATTGCTTAATAATCCTTTACAAATAGAAGTCAATCCCCGAAATGCGACAGCAGAAAAAGTAAATCAGGCTGTGTATGAAGTGGATAAAAGCAAAAAAACAGCATTATTAAGTCACTTGATTCGTAATAATAATTGGGATCAAGTGCTAGTGTTTACCCGTACCAAGCATGGAGCTAATCGACTGACTCAAAAGTTGGAAAAGGATGGTATTTCTGCAGCGGCAATCCACGGCAATAAAAGCCAGGGCGCACGAACTCGTGCATTGGCTGAGTTCAAATCCAGAAAAATCCGCGTATTAGTTGCTACAGATATTGCAGCAAGAGGGATTGATATTATTGAATTACCACATGTGGTCAACTTTGACCTTCCTAATGTGGCTGAGGATTATGTCCATCGTATTGGGCGTACTGGACGTGCTGGTCTAGGAGGGGAAGCTATTTCGCTAGTCAGTGCAGATGAGGTTAAGTTGCTTGCAGGAATAGAAAAATTGATTCGTCAGACCCTGGTGCGTGAAGTTGAAAGTGGTTACATACCAAGCCATACTGTACCACTAACAAAGTTAAAGGATCGCACTGGCAAATCTGAAAAAAGCAGAAAAGCGAAACAAAAGGTAGGAAACAGAAAAGAACAAACAGGGGGGCACTCTAACAAAACCAAACCCAAGCACCCAGGAGAATCTGAAAGCACAGGGAGAAGCCAAATAAAAAGAAAGCGTAATATTTCTCAAGCCAGTGCAATATAAATTCAAGGGCATAATTTGAATAATGTAATCAAAGATTTTAAAGTCAGTTGTAAAAATTGTAATTTAGACAGTATTTGCTTACCTCGTGGCTTGTCTCAGCAAGAAATAGAAAATTTAAGTACGGTAGTTAATAATAATATTGTAATCCAAAAAGGTGAATATATTTATCGCCAGGGAGATGCATTTAGCCGGCTGGTGGCCATAAAATCGGGTACTGCAAAAGAGGTTAATTTTGATTCTCAGGGGAATGAACATATTCTAAACGTACTTTTACCAGGTGAGCTGGCAGGGTTTGACGGTCTTTATCTGGATAAATATAACTGTTCAGTTATTGCCCTGGAGCAAATTAGTTTTTGTGAATTACCGGCTGAACAAATAGATACTGTTTGTTCCCAAATACCGGGAATAACGCGTGAGCTTTTTAAACATTCTAGTGAAGTCATTATTGCATCGCAAAATCGAGTGGTTAGCAATAAAGGCTCAGCAGAAACAAAACTCGCCTTGTTTTTAATCAATTTATCTGATCGGCTGAAAGCAAGAGGATTTTCTCCAGTAGAATTTAATTTGCCGTTGACACGGCAAGAAATAGGGGATCATTTAGGCTTAACTTTTGAAACAGTAAGCAGAACCTTAACTCATTTTCAAGATAAAGGGTATCTTCGTGTGCAACGAAAATACATTGAAATTAAGGACTTAACGGGATTAAGAAGTATATGACAATAAGCGCATTTTATCAGCACAATTGATGCACTTCTTGTCGTCAGCATAGCCTGCATTATTTTAAAGTCACAGTCCCCGCATGGAAATAGGCAAGTACAGTGACGCAGTAACGGTTACCTAGAAGGTGGAAACATGGGCTCTACGAATTAATTCAGTACCATCAACATCCTCCTCCTCCTCTCTTTTTCAAGTAAAGCAATATGCGAAATATCACAAGGTGGTGTTTTTCAGGGTCATATTTTAACTTTGCTTTAATTCAGCCATATTAAATTTGATCCTTGCTCGGTTTTTAAGCATATTTGCCCAATGATAAAACCCAGAAAAACAAGGCCAAAAATGATATAATTGAGGGTTAAATTTAACAAATGACCGTGCGTCAAGGATAAAAGCTAGGATATATGACTAAATTCATATTCATCACAGGTGGTGTGGTTTCTTCACTGGGCAAGGGGATTGCGGCTTCTTCCCTGGCCGCTATTTTGGAAGAGCGTGGTTTAAATATAACCATGACCAAGCTTGATCCATATATTAATGTTGACCCGGGGACAATGAGCCCTTTTCAACATGGTGAGGTTTTTGTGACAGAAGATGGTGCAGAAACTGATCTGGATTTAGGTCATTATGAGCGTTTTCTTAAAACCACCATGGGTAAAAAAAATAACTTTACCACGGGTCAGGTATATGAAAGCGTCTTGCGAAAAGAGCGTAAAGGTGAATACCTTGGAGCCACCGTTCAGGTCATCCCCCATATTACAGATGAAATAAAACGCCGCATTTATGCCAGTGCAGAGGGTAAAGATGTTGCCATTATAGAAGTGGGT
>CAZNGU010000213.1:0-4842 GCA_964572325.1 uncultured Methylomarinum sp. | reverse complement strand
TTACCCGATGGAAAACATTTTCTGGTTAATCCTTTTGGCCTGCATTTTTCAGAAATTACTGCTTCAAACCTGATTATATGCGACTTTGATGGAAATGTTGTTAAAGGTGAAGGCCAGCCCTCCCCTTCTGCCCATCATATTCACGCGCCTATTCATCGACTGGTTCCACGCGCCCAAGTGCTTTTACATACCCACCAACCCTACGCAACGGCATTGACTATGATTGCCAACGGCCGTCTTGAATGGTCACTACAAACAACGTGTCGTTTTTATGATCGAGTAGCCTATGATAACGACTACGATGGCGTTGCCTTAGCTGATTCAGTAGGTGAACGAATGGCAAGTATACTGGGTGATTCCGAAGTACTATTTCTGGGTAATCATGGTGTTATGACAGCAGCATCCACTGTCGCCCAGGCATTTGATGACTTATACTTTATTGAACGTGTCGCTCAAACGCAAATTCTAGCCATGTCTAGCGGCCAAAAACTCACCCAGCTTTCTCCTGAAATAATCAAACAAGTTGCCGCTCAAACACACTACGAACGATTTGAACTAGGCTATATTGATCTCCACTTTGCTGCGCAAAAACGACTCTTAGATAACAAGGGAGGCTTCTATAAACAATAAGCTATTGGATATTAACTCACACCAGCAGAAATTCATAAATACCATGCTATATCTAGCATGCTAGCTCTGCTGAAAAACCACCAGAACCCTTCACTTTAGCCAATCATGAATAAAAAAACATCCATTACCCGTAAAATCCTCATTGCCATGTGCATAGGACTCATCATTGGCAGCTTGATTAATTCCTTTGCTTATGATAATCAGTTTATCCAGACTTATTTAGTCAATGGCTTATTTCATGTAATGGGTGCGGCCTTTGTCAACGCTTTAAAAATGCTGGTGGTTCCACTGGTTACTTTCTCTTTAATTTGCGGCGTTTGCGGTATTGGCGATGTTGCTGTTTTAGGCCGTGTTGGTATTAAAGCTTTTGCCCTGTACCTGTTGACTACCGGCATTGCTATTACTCTGGCATTAGTGGTTGCTATTTTAGTAGCCCCCGGAGAAGGATTTGAACAAGCAACTGGAGCAACAAGTTTTACTGCTAAACCTGCACCACCTCTCACCGATGTATTTATCAACATTATCCCAAGCAACCCAGTTAATGCTTTTGCCGAAGGTAATATGTTACAAATTATTTTCTTTGTCATCTTGTTTTCAATCGCCATGCTAATGACTGGAGAAATAGGCCGTCAATTAGCAGAGACTGCCGAGAAATTAAATGAAGTAATGATGAAAGTGGTCACTCTGGTGATGGATTTTGCCCCAATCGGCGTTTTTTTTCTGATGGCCAAAACATTTTCATTACAAGGTTTCGGCCTGATCCTACCCATGATTGGTTATTTTTCTGTGGTTATATTTTGTCTATTACTGCATGGCCTGGGTACATTTAGCTTACTCATTGCCTTTTTGGCGAAATTAAACCCACTGATATTCTTAAAAAAAATGCGCCCGGCGCATATCTTTGCTTTTAGTACAGCCAGCTCCAATGCCACCATCCCTGTCACATTGCAAGTTGTTGAAAAACGCTTAGGTGTAGATAATTCAACAGCCGCTTTCACCGTTCCTTTGGGAGCCACCATTAATATGGATGGAACTGCCATTATGCAAGGCGTTGCAACTGTCTTTATTGCCAATGTTTATGCTATAGATCTTGGAGTTAGTGATTACATTACCGTAGTCGGCATGTCAATTCTTGCTTCAATAGGTACTGCCGGTGTCCCTGGCGTTGGCTTGATTATGCTGGCTATGGTTTTTAACCAGGTAGGATTACCGGTTGAAGGCATTGGGCTTATTTTAGGTGTTGATAGAATATTAGATATGGTGCGTACTGCTGTTAATATCACAGGTGATGCAACCGTCACTTGTATTGTTGCTAGAAGTGAACAAACAATTAATGAGCAAATTTTTCTGGATCCTGATGCAGGTGTTATCACTGAAGTTGAATTACCACACAAACCTGACTAACCATTAATATCTCCAAAAATTATTGCATTCTATTTTTCCCTCATCTCTGCCTTTCTCCCTTTGGAGAAGGAGGCCATATGCAAAAACTTTTGACGCGATTAATAACTTGCAAAATAAAATGCACAAAAACAACAGTTTTTGATTAAAAAACGACGCTACAGCTATTGCTTGCTAGAGAGCTATGCTATGATAGTGGGTTTTTAACAACTGAGTAAATTTAAGATGGCAAAAGAAGACCAAATTGAAATGGATGGAAAAGTAATTGATACCCTTCCAAACACCATGTTCCGTGTAGAACTAGAAAATGGCCATGTGGTGACGGCACATATTTCAGGTAAAATGCGTAAACATTACATTCGTATTCTTACCGGCGACAAAGTTAAAGTAGAAATGACACCTTACGATTTATCTAAAGGACGTATTACTTTCCGTATGCGCTAACAAATTTTGTAAAAAATGAGTAAAGCAAAAATTAAGTTTTAATTTTTTCAGCAACAACCAGCTCTTTACTTTCAATTGAAAATGCAAGCACCTTGTCTTTTACATAAATACGCACATGACCGCCATTCGATAACCTTCCAAACAATAAGTCATTAGCTAAAGGTTTTTTGATTTTTTCTTGAATTAATCGAGCCATCGGTCTTGCCCCCATTTTCGGGTCGCAACCATGTTCTGCAAGCCACAATCTAGCATCAGGCTCCAGCAATAAAGTTACATTTTTTTCTGTCAGCACTGCTTCCAGCTCAAAAATAAATTTATCAACAACACTACCGACAATAGATATATCTAGCGGTTTAAACTGAACAATAGCATCCAGACGATTTCTAAACTCAGGAGAAAAGTTTTTCTCCAAAACTTTTAAACTATCCGTTGAATGATCTTGCGGGGTAAAGCCAATTGAAGCTCGACTCCCTTCTTCGGAACCTGCATTGGTGGTCATCACTAAAATAATATTGCGAAAATCTGCTTTTCGGCCATTATTATCCGTTAAAGTCCCATGATCCATGACCTGCAATAATAAATTAAACACATCGGGATGAGCTTTTTCAATCTCATCCAGCAATAAAACTGCATGAGGGTGCTTAGTAACTGCCTCTGTTAGTAATCCACCTTGATCAAATCCAACATACCCTGGTGGGGCACCGAGTAGTCGTGAAACCGTATGCCGCTCCAAGTATTCAGACATATCGAAGCGAATCAACTCGACGCCCATGACCTTGGCCAATTGCCGGGTCACCTCTGTTTTACCCACCCCGGTAGGGCCTGCAAATAAAAATGAGCCAATGGTTTTAGAACTATCCCTTAAACCAGCACGCGATAATTTGATAGCTGATGCTAATTCTGAAATAGCCTCATCCTGGCCAAACACCAGCATTTTTAAGTTTTTCTCTAAATCACCCAGTTTATCTTTATCACTGCTGGAAACTGATTTTTCCGGAATTCTTGCCATCTTGGCAATAATTTCTTCAATCTCGGCAATATCAATTAATTCCTTACGGTCTTCCTCTTTAAATAAACGCTGTCTGGCACCCGCTTCATCAATCACATCAATTGCTTTATCAGGCAAAAACCGATCCGTAATAAACCGGTCGGACAATTCAGCCGCCAATCTTAATGCATCTTCGGTATATTGAAGTTCATGATGCTCTTCAAAACGAGAACGTAAGCCCGCTAAAATTTTTATGGTATCTTCAACCGAAGGCTCTACCACATCAATTTTCTGAAACCTTCTTGCCAAAGCATGGTCTTTTTCAAAAATTCCTCGGTATTCCTGATATGTCGTAGAACCTATGCAACGCAGATGTCCTGAAGCCAAAACCGGTTTAATTAAATTTGAAGCATCCATCACACCACCCGAAGCAGAGCCTGCGCCAATAATAGTATGAATTTCATCAATAAACAAAATAGAGTTAGGGTCTTTTTTAAGCTGACTGATCAATGCTTTTAGACGCTTTTCAAAATCTCCACGATACTTAGTACCCGCAACCAGAGCACCTAAATCTAATGAGTAAATAACATTATCAAGCAAAACATCAGGCACCTCTTCTTCAATAATTCTTTTCGCCAGCCCTTCTGCAATAGCCGTTTTACCTACACCTGACTCCCCCACTAGCAAAGGGTTGTTTTTTCTTCTGCGGCATAGAACCTGAATGGTTCTTTCAACCTCTTGCTCTCTGCCTATAAGAGGATCAATATTTCCTAGTAATGCTTCATTATTCAGATTAGTTGCATATTTATCCAACGGAGACTCTGCGGAATCCGGTGCTGATACTGTTGCTTTACCTTCACTATTCTGTTCTGCTGGTTTTTCCTGCTCCACTTTTGAAATACCATGCGCAATAAAATTGACCACATCCAGACGCGTAACATCAAATTTATTAAGTAAATAAACGGCATGGGAATCTTGTTCGCTGAACAAAGCAACAAATAAATTAGCACCCGTGACTTCTTTTTTATTGGATGCCTGAACATGAAAAACAGCACGTTGCAATACCCGTTGAAATCCTAATGTAGGCTGCGTTTCACGTTGAATATTGTCTGGTATTAAAGAGACCGTTTCATTAATAAACTGGGTCAATTCTCCTCGCAGACTTGAACTATCACTACCGCAAGCCGCTAACAGCGGTTTTACCGTGTTGTTATCCAGTAAAGCCAGTAACAAATGCTCAACCGTAATAAATTCATGACGTTTGGAATGCGCATAGGTAAAAGCATGATTTAAAGTAACTTCTAATTCTTTGCTTAGCATAATGTTCTCTTTATGGTTTAAGCTTCTTCCATGGAACACATTAACGGGTGCTGGTGTTC
>CAZNGU010000212.1:0-4846 GCA_964572325.1 uncultured Methylomarinum sp. | reverse complement strand
GAAACGATCTTCTATAGGCATGGACACCGCAACGGGTGCCTGTGCATTTGAATGATAGGTAAATTCAAACCGGGTGTTTTTTTCCAGGAGTCCCACCTCTTCGCCCGCCACCTTAATAGTAATCTGTCGTATGCGTTGATCAGTTTTAAGTTTCATCAAACAGCCCTGGCAATTCAGAGAAGGTTGGACGGCGTTTCATCTCCAACGTAAGGGAAAAACCCAGTGACACTGCATAGTCCTGTACTTTTAATACCCCCCCCCGAAAAGATCCATTTTCAATCTCGCTTATTTCTCGACGTGATAGACCGGCCCTCACGCCTGCATCGGTTTGATTCAGATGCCGGGTCTTGCGCTCAGCTTTAAGTTTCTGACCTATTTGTTCTAGAAATGGATTCATCTTTACATATTATGCAACATATAAGTGTCATTATATACGAAATTACAGTTATTGACACATATAGATGGCATTATTCCATTTTCAGAGTTAGACTAAAATATCATTCCATTGCGCCAACTCACGTTCAGGCTGAAAGCACTCCTGCACCAGCGCTGCATTTTTTAAAGACATACATTTTTCATCTGCAAGATTCAATGCCACTTCCAGTAATTTGTTCGTTAGTGCATCAACATCACCATTCTTTACCAGATGAATATAAAACCCCATCTCTAAAAATTCAGGAAAAACGGTATTATCATAAGCAATACAGACATTGTTATAATGCATCGCTTCAATGAAGGCATTAGGCATGCCTTCGCCAGCACTGGGAAAAAGGAAAATATCCGTTTTTTCCAGATAATCCGTTACATTTGAAACATGTCCTCTTAAATGTATTCTGTCCGAAAAATCAGATACGCTTATTTCTGCCTGTAGTTGTTCAGCATAATCATTACCTTCCAGACCGCCAAGAAAATTAAGCTGGAACACGATCCCTTTATCCTGAAGTGTCTGACAGGCATAGAGAGCAAACAAGTTGTTAGGTGACCATTTTATAGTATCTGAAAACAATAAAAAACAATAACATACGAATATTAGCATTCAATCACATGAGGCTAAGAATGAATTAACATATTTCTTCTACTAATTTCCATGTAAAATTAAATATCAACAATATAGCAATGACTAAATATATAATTATGGCAAATGTTCATTCACACAAGAACTATGATGTAGCCGTTATATTAATCAACTATAACTCCAGCCATTTCACTATTGACTGTATATCATCAATCCTTGAAAAAACCAATACAGACTTATCATATGGTGTTGTTATCATAGATAATGCATCAAACCTTGAAGATTATACGAGACTGGCTGATGGTCTATCACAATTTGATAAAAAGCTACCTCTGCATCTATTCAGGAGCAAGATAAACACGGGATTTTCCTCTGGTAATATGTTAGGGGTACAATTTATCTCGGCAAAATATTATTTCTTCCTGAATAATGATTGTCGATTACAAAATGACTGCCTAAATATACTTTTTAACTTTTGTGAAAAAAATACAGATACTGCTCTCTGCTCACCACAATTATATAATAAAACAGGAAAACACCACCCCTGCTTCGATTACTTCCCATACCTTATAACAAAAATATTTGGCCTGGGTATTTTGAAGATATCATATGGACAACGCTTTATAAAAAGAAAGGCCGTATATAATGAGCCAGTCAGAGTTGATGTAGTAAGTGGTAGCCAAATGTTTGTCAGAGCCGATACTTTTAATGCTATTGGCGGATTTGATACTGTCTTCTTCCTCTATTGTGAGGAAGAAGACATTGCACTAAGGATTTTCCATGAAGGCTATTTCGCCTATTTAGTACCTGAAGCAAAAAATATACATATAGGTGGGGCAAGTACTACTCCATCAATTGATATAAGAAAGGAATTTTATATATCTTTTCTTTATTTCTATCGCAAACATTTTGGCTATTCAAAAACTTTTATTTTAAAACTCATACTCTTTATTCGCATGCTCAGAAAATCTTTTAAAAATAATGATAACTTTAAACTCGCTATATTCATCCTGAAAGGTTCACATCTAAAACACAGCTTGAGACATAAACAACAAATAAGTAAACAATGAAACTACCTAGAAAAATAAAGCACTACCTTAAAACACTAAGAAATAAATTACGGACTAAAAAAATTAGATACCAAAGTAAGTATCTGGTTACACAATTAGAACAGACATTAAAAAATATCACAGATATCCCTGTTATTGTCGTGTCATATAATAATGGCGTATATGTTAAAAATATTTGTAATCAGCTAAATAATTTTGGCATCAAACCTATCGTTATTGATAACAAATCTAGCAGTATGGAAACTAAAAACATACTCACTAGCCTAAGCACGGGTAATGCTGCGTATATTATATGGTCGAATAGAAATTTTGGCCACGAGGTTGGTTTCATACAACCAATATATGATTTATTACCTGATGTATTTGCCTATACTGATCCAGACTTACAATTCAATAAGGAATTACCTGATGACTTCCTCACGACACTTGCACGCCTTACCATTGAATTCCCTGTTTTCAAAGCTGGCTTTGCGCTTACAATAGATACTGATTCAGAATTTAAGTCAACAACTTTTCATAGTTGTCACTATAAGCCTATTTATTTTGAAAAAACATTATCTATTAAGGAATTTGAATCACGATACTGGGTCAACCGTTTACAGCACAATAGACTCGAATTATACGCGGCACCAATCGATACGACATTCGCAGTATATAGAAAAAGCAACTACCTTGGTGACTTTCATAGTGCTATTCGTGTTGCCGGAAACTTTAGCGCTATTCATTTACCGTGGTTTACTAAACTTGATCTTATGAATGATCAAGAACATGATATCTATAATAAAAACAATAAGTCTTCAAACTGGGCTTAATTACTTAACTAAAAGTTGTATCACATAAAATGCAGCCACAGTAAATATATAATATATACTCTGCTTTACATCTATACTTTTAAATCCTGTATTTGTCGTAGCATAGTTACGTAATCCGACACTAACTAATATTAAGACAGTAAATAACATCCCTAAACCAAGCACGAGCATATCAATTGTTGTAAACAACATAATACCCAGACCAAGTAAGCTAAACATTACTTTTTTTTCATTGTCTGGATTTTTATACCTGAATAGCTGGAGTGGAATATTTAAAAAAACAAGCAACCCTATAATACCAAACTGAAGCAAAGCGCTTAAGTATTGATTATGTAAATGACCTAAACCATGGGAAAACACAGAAATATTTTTATTATTACGCTCAATCTCTTTATAGACTGCATTCTTCTGATCGCCTGTCCCCATTCCAATTAGCCAGTTTTTTTCTACTAGTGTAGCGGAGTATTTAAGTATAGCTAAACGACCACCCAACGAATTATCATAGTCCTTGTTTTTTACTATTTCAGCAATAGAGTTTTTTGTAACCTCTACCTTCTGTTTAAACGTTTCGCTTGTTTTATATGCCAGAAAAAATGCTATCGTTACAACTACTAACATAGCGACAACCGGTTTAAAGAAATTCTTACGAAACATCAGTATCATTAGCGCCAATAGGTATACAGCAAAAAGAACATAACCGGATCTACCTCCTATTATAAAAATGTTTCCTATCGTTGACGCAATAAAGACTAACAAAACTACTCGCATAAAGTTACTATCTTTACCCATAAATAAACGTTGAACAATCAACACTAAAGAAGTAGCCAACATAAAGCCATAATGCGTATGATGATAAATGGGAGTAGGGTCTGAAGGTGTCCCCTGATTTCCATAATGAATCATAGGTTTTATCAGCTCAAAAAATATTCCATATGAAACCAATTCGCTAAAAAACATACCAATAAAAAAGGCGCCATATATTCTCATCGTAAACTTTTTATCTATAAGGCTACTAAAAACTATAGGTATAAGTAAAAATGCTGCGTCATGTACCCCACTTTTTCCATTACCATAATCATTTGTACCATACAACCAAAAAATAAACACAAAGAAAAAAAGTGTAAATGCTTGCACGACTGGATCTTTAATTGCTATGCCAACGTAATAAGAAAAGCGGCCACGCACCAAAAATAATAATAGAATCAAAATTATACTTAATCGCCTCACCTCAATAGATAATGGTATTGAAAAGGAAAAAATAACAATTAAATGATTAGCATAAGTGTTTATCCTGCTTTCATTCTCAGCAACCCAGACTTTATATTTTTTTAAAATAGCTAACACGAACATCACTCTCTAATCTTTTATTTCAACACTATTAACTGAATTAAAAACATCGTTTACGCTAATTTCAGACAAGCATTTATAATGTCCAAATTTACATGTTCTGGAAAAACAGGGGCTACAACTCAGTCCTTTATAATGAATCACCGCTTTCCGTGTTAGTGGCGGCGTATATTCAGGCGTCGACGATCCATAAATCACGTTTACCTTCACTCCCGTTGCAGCGGCAATATGCATCAGGCCTGAGTCATTACATATCACTGATTGGGCGCAGGCAAATAAATCCACGGTATCCACCAGTTGTGTTTTACCGCATAAATTGATGATAGAATCCTGGCCGGTATCGCTTATTATATCACCTGCGGCCTTATCTTTATCTGAACCCATCACCCATATCTGATAACCAGCATCATGTAGTTTTAATGCCAACTTGCGGTAATATTCTATTGGCCACTGTTTTGCCGGGCCATATTCCGCCCCCGGCATTATACAGATAACCGGTTTACTCAGGTCGAGGCGTAATTTTTTTAGTAAAGCCTGTTGATGATCTGTATTAGTGGTTAAGGCTGGAAAGAGAATTTCAGGGGATGTTTTCGGGTTATTCT
>CAZNGU010000211.1:0-4847 GCA_964572325.1 uncultured Methylomarinum sp. | reverse complement strand
ATTGATAGCCTAGGCGTACATTAAAACTGGTATTTTCATAACCATCTCTATCGTTATCAAAGTTACCCGATCTTGCATTAAAGCCAGCCGTGGTTTCATGGGAGCCTCCAAATGAATACCAGGCCTGTTTATATTTACCACTGATATTACCACTGACTTTAGCGGTATCATAAGAACCCCCTCCGGCGGAAATAGAAATAGTTGGTTTAGCGTCTTCTTTTTGCGAACCTTTACGGGTAAATATTTGAATAACACCACCAATAGCATCAGGGCCATATAAACTGGACTGTGATCCTCTAACGATTTCAATTCGTTCTATCTGATCAATGGGTAAGGATGAAAAAGGAGATGTTCCTGTGGTTGCAGAACCAATGCGGACGCCATCAATTAATACTAAAATTTGCCCAGTAGAAGTTCCGCGGATAAAGACACTGGTGTTTTTTCCTCGGCCACCACTTTCGCTTACATCGACACCGGTTGCCAGTTTGAGTATTTCAGGGACACTTTGTACTTGTAAACGCTCGATATCCTGGCGAGTAAACACAGTGCTTGCTGCAGATAAGTGATTGACAGTCCGAGATGTTCGAGTTGCAGTGACTACATAGTCAGGAAGCTCTAATGCCGTTTCAGCCTGTACAGAAAAGCCTGATAAAAGGCTAAAAAAAGATAAAGGGAGAGATAAATAGAGTTGTTTCATAAGTCCTCTTGCACCGCCCGTGCAAATAAATTAAGTTTGTAGATGAGGACAAAACAAGAATAGAACGACGAGGGGTTCTACTTCGTAAGTAGCCCTCCGCTACGTCGAATAAAACTTTCGGGCAGGTTTCCGGGCTTATAAGTCGAGTTATTTGATACATCACCTTCCCATATCATTGATACAGTGGTATTTGATATACCTTGAACTTATCTACCGTTGCGGGGGCAGCGTCGGAGTTGTTTTTTAAGTGAAACGCACCGACTTCCCTTTTAACCCTTAAAAAAAAGTAGGGCACCAAAAAGTTAGAAGGGGGATTATAGAGAGTTACTTGAACAAAGCAAGGTTTATAATTACCTATTTTTTATCAGGTTTTTAAATAGTAAAAATACCTGACACCATTGGGCTAAATGAGCCAATAATCATGGGTCCTAAAATCGCTATTATTTGCGGAATTTTATGAGACGTTGAATGAACTAAAGCATTTGATGCTTGCTCATATTGAAGTGTTTCACTCTTCTTTGAGGCAGGTATTGAGCCATACAGTACTTCTTCATTGCTACGTAGGTAGGCTGCTATCGGTAAATACAGTGCGGCAATAGTCAGGCTATAACAAATACCCCAATATTGTATGAGTGTTGAAATAAAAACGTTCAGCTCATTAATGTGAGGGAAATCATTAATAAAACTCAATGGCCAGTTTAACCATAATTGCATGTGAATAATACCTGCCACCATGATCGCTGAAGAACCGTTTACAAAATCTTTTAATAAAACAAATTGCTTATCGAGTTGCTTAAAATCAGTGGCTTTTTGCAAAACAATGCTACATCCTGTGAGAACACTAAAAGGGATGACAATAATGGCGATAAAGTTAACAAAAGAAAGTGTGTAAAAAATAAATGTTAGCTGCTCAGGTGTATATGATTTTGATGCTGACAGGGCATCATATGTAAATAAAAAAATAGTGTGTAAAGGACTGTTTGATGCATCAATGCTCAATAAATAAATGATTTCCAGGCTGGAAAATAGTGCTGCAATAAAAAATATGAGGTATTTTTTTGAATGAACAGTCTGCTTAAAGGTATGCCAAAGAAAAATAAAAAAACAACCGTTAACAAAAAAATAAACAAAAATACTGCTAGTCCATAATAGTCTTGCTTTTAGCTCCTGCAGCATCAATAGTGATGAGGATGTCGTTACGGCCTTTGCAGAAATATAATGACTAATTTGTACGCTTAGTTGAGGAAAATCAAAAGCAAGGTTTTCAAAAAGAAATTTCCCCAACAGTACGGTTAAAAAAGGCAGGATTGCAAAGCGATAGCTGGATTTATAGAATTGTGAAGGAATAAAAAGTTTTTTCATGACTAACTGCTCTACGAATCTGTTCACGGACATAACAGTTTTCTGCCCGAGGTTCATTACCTTGAACTAATTCTTAAGATGCCTTTAATGGATTTCAGCATACAAGAGTCGATATTCATCGGTTAACTTGTGATTAGGTAGATAATGAACCAAAGGTTGTGAATGACTATGTGACTCCCGTACCTTAACAGAAGGCGATATTTTAGATTGCAGGACAGGCAGTCCTTCTCCAATGAGTTCTTCAACTAACTGGCGCGGTAAATTAGCTTGTTTTTGAAACTGGTTAACTACAATACCTTCCACTTCCAAGGCCTCATTATGATCTGCTTTTACTTCTGCAATGGTATTCATTAAAGTATATAAGGCATCTCTGGCAAAGGCGTCACAATCAAATGGAATTAAGCATTTTTCAGCAGCAATTAGAGCTGACTGGCTGTAAAAATTAAGAATGGGAGGTGTGTCGATAAAAACGGCATCAAAACCTTCCAGTTTCTCCAAAGCTTCCTTTAGTTTAAAAATTTTATAGCGGGATTCCAGTCTGCCCTGCAAGCCTTCCAGATCAGGGTGGCTGGGAATGACATATAAATTAGGAAAGGGTGTTTCATGTACAGCTGAATCCAGCCCTCCTTTGCCCCCCCCAAATAAGGCGACACCCAGGCAGTCTTTAAAAAAATGGGCAATGGTTTTATCTGCATCATCTATTTTATGACCCAATAGGTATTGAGTCGAATTGCCTTGAATATCAAGATCAATGACTAAAGTTTTTTTCCCTTCAACAGCACTGATAGCGGCTAAATTACAGGTAATGGTCGATTTTCCTACACCACCTTTTTGATTAAATATGACCCTGCGCATGGTATTTCCTCTTGATATCAACTAGATAAAGACTGCATTATTAAGCAAACGCTCAGTAATATCAACTACGGGTGAAGGTTTTGCCTTTACAGTCGGGGCATTGGGGTATTTGACTGGTTGATTTAAATGCAATTTGCTTATTGCATTGGTCACAATGGAATGTACCCGGGCCGGTAATTTCACCACTTTTATAACTGTGATATTTTTTGGCCTGATTTTCAATTTTAGCCAGTTCAAGCCGAGTTTTATCTGCAATACTGCTGAAAGCGTCCAGAGCAAAATTTTCTAGCAGGGCAATATCAAATTTTAACCATTCGGTGAGTGAGTCGTCTTCTTTTTCTGAAGCGGGTGATTGTGCAGCGTGTTCTATATCACGCATCAGGAATCCAGCGACCTGATCAATTTCTTCCTGGCTTAAACCTTCCAGGGTTTTTTTCTTGGCAATCTCTAAAGCATCAGCAACAGAGTGCAAAGTATCATCCATTATTTCGTATAAATGTTCCATTAAACTATCGTAGGCTTCGACAAATTTATCATCACTCATGGTTCGCTCCTTAAAATACATTTTAGATTTCAACGTCTGTGTTGTATTCTAACGCTTTTGACCGGTAAAAGACGAGTAGGATGCAAGAAAATTACAAACCCATAGAAATTGAGCAAGCAGCCCAGAAACATTGGGGAGATTCTGGGGTGTTCAATGTGACAGAAGAAGCAGATAAAGAAAAATATTATTGCTTATCCATGTTTCCCTATCCGAGTGGAAATTTACATATGGGACATGTGCGTAATTACACAATAGGTGATGTGATTAGCCGGTTTCAGCGGATGTTAGGTAAAAATGTAATGCAGCCCATGGGTTGGGATGCTTTTGGTTTACCTGCTGAAAACGCGGCTATGCAAAATGAAGTGCACCCTGCCGACTGGACTTACAGCAATATTGATTATATGCGTGATCAATTAAAACGCCTGGGTTTTGCTTATGACTGGAATAGAGAATTAGCCACCTGCGATCCTGAATATTATCGCTGGGAGCAATTGTTTTTTCTGAAATTGTTGAAAAAAGATTTAGTCTATAAAAAAGTCTCACCCGTCAATTGGTGTCCTAATGATAAAACCGTTTTAGCCAATGAACAAGTGATAGACGGATGTTGCTGGCGTTGTGATACTCCGGTAGAAAAGAAAGAAATATCACAATGGTTTTTACGGATTACAGCCTATGCTGATGAATTGCTGGAGTCATTGGAAAGTCTGGATGGCTGGCCAGAACAAGTTAGAACGATGCAGGCAAACTGGATTGGTCGTTCTGAAGGGGTAGAAATGGGTTTTGCTATTGATGGCGCCGAGCCTATCCGCATTTATACTACGCGCCCGGATACTTTAATGGGCGTGACCTATCTTGCTGTGGCAGCAGAACATCCGGTGGCGATCAAAGCCGCCATTGGCAATGAAGAAATTACTAACTTTCTGGATGAATGCAAGGTAATGGAAACCTCAGAAGCAGCCATGGAAACCATGGAAAAGCGTGGAGTAGATTCCGGAATTAAGGCGACTCACCCGATTAGTGGAGAACAAGTTCCGGTCTGGATCGCTAATTTTGTGTTAATGGGTTATGGCACTGGGGCTGTTATGTCTGTTCCTGCACATGATCAGCGAGATTATGAGTTTGCAAAAAAACATAATATTGCCATTAAGCAAGTTATTTTTGCAGCAGATGGGGAAAATGATGCAATTACAGAGCAAGCTTATACTGCCAAGGGGTTGCTAAAAAATTCGGCCGAATTTGATGGCTTAAGTTCTGCTGAGGCTTTTAATGCCATTGCAGACAAATTAAATGCTGATAGTAAAGGTGAAAGAAAAGTCAATTTTCGCTTAAGAGACTGGGGCGTTTCCAGGCAGCGTTATTGGGGGGCGCCTGTGCCTATTATCTATTGTG
>CAZNGU010000210.1:0-4879 GCA_964572325.1 uncultured Methylomarinum sp. | reverse complement strand
ACCCAAAATTCGTATCGCTAAATTTAAGGATACCAAAGTCTGGCTGGAGCAAGGGCAAGCCTTTGCTTTGGATATCAATCTGGCTATTGATGCAGGTGATAATACAGAAGTAGGTATTACTTATGAGCCATTAGCCAAAGAAGTTGTTCCTGGTAGCCGTTTATTACTGGATGATGGCAGAATTGTTCTGGATGTTGTTAAAACTGACGGTGTGCGCATTGACTGTACCGTGCATATCGGTGGTTATTTATCTAATAATAAAGGGATCAATTTGCAGGGTGGTGGCTTATCGGCTGCTGCCTTAACAGAAAAAGATAAGGAAGACATTAAAACTATTGGCGTTATTGGTGCTGATTTTGTTGCCGTCTCTTTCCCTCGCTGTGCTGAAGACTTACATGAGGCCAGAAGATTATTAGAGGCTGAAGGCTGTTATGCCGGCATTGTTTCTAAAGTGGAACGTGCTGAAGCTATTGAAGCCATGGATGAAATTATTCTGGCCTCTGATGTAGTGATGGTGGCGCGTGGTGATTTGGGTGTTGAAATTGGTGATGCCCATTTACCCGCTGTACAAAAACGTTTGATTTCTCGTTCCAGAGAATTAAAGCGTGCGGTGATTACAGCCACGCAAATGATGGAATCCATGATAGAAAACCCCATCCCTACCCGTGCTGAAGTATTTGATATTGCTAACGCAGTTCACGACGGAACTGATGCCGTGATGTTATCTGCTGAAACTGCTTCTGGAAAATACCCTGTTCAAGCAGTAGCGGCCATGGCTAATATCTGTCTGGAAACAGAAAAAGAGCGTAGCGTACAAAGATCAAGCCATCGGCTGGATAGCAGCTTCGAACGTGTAGATGAAGCCATTGCCATGTCTTCAATGTATCTGGCTAATCACTCTAAAATTAATGGTATTGTCACTTTAACTGAATCAGGCTCTACCGCATTGTGGATGTCCAGAGTAAGCTCCGGCATTCCCATTTTTGCATTTAGTAGTCATCATAGAACGCTAGGAAGAGTCACAATTTACCGTGGTGTATTTCCTGTTTATTTTACCCATGAATCTATGGATCATGTGGATGTAAATAATGGCATTCTTGCTAAACTGGCCAAAAGAGGTCATATTTGCAAAGGGGATACCCTTATCATCACTAAAGGTGATTTAACAGGAAAAGCAGGGGGGACCAATGTTCTTAAAGTGGTGACCTATGGAGAGGGTTTAACACCTTAGAAGTTATTTTACTGTGTTCAAGGTTCTGTCTTGAACACAGTTATATTCTATATTTATTAATCGTTCCAAAAGTTTTCGCATATTTTCTCCTTCCCCAAAGGGAGAAGGTAGGGATGAGGGAAAAATAGAATGTAAGAATTTTTTGAATGATAAATATAAACAACCATGAATACTACGATAGCCCAACAACAGCCTATCGTCAGCCTGTCTCTAAATCCTGCCATTGATCTTACCTACGAACTTTCTGAATTAATACACGACCAAAAGTCCCGAGCATCAAATACATATTACGATCCTGGCGGCACGGGTATTAATGTAGGCAGGGCATTGCAAACCCTTAAGGCAAATGTCAAAACTTGTTATATTACAGCCGGTAAAATGGGTGAGTTTCTTGATGTCATGATCAAGCAAGAACTCAAAAATACCTATAGCCTCAGAGTTGACGGCGAAACTCGAATTAATACCACTATTCTACAATCAACACCATTCCAACAATATGAAATCAATGCGCTGGGGCCAAGTATAAGCACTGATCAGTTAGAAGAAATTATTACTAACTTTCTATTATTTTGTAAGCAGGGTATTGGTATATTAACGGGCTCTTTGCCACCTGGCACCCCAGTAGATACTTATAAAATAATCAACAGCCGAATTCAGCAACAAGGGGGGCGTTGTATTATTGATGCACCGGTAGAAATTTTGAAGCACGCATTGGAAAGTAAACCTTTTTTGATTAAACCCAATCTGCACGAGCTGGAATTATTAAGCAATAAACAGTTAAATAGCATTGAAGATATTGCCACAGAAGCGCGGCGACTAGTTCAGCAAGCTTGTGATTATGTTTGTGTTTCTATGGGCGAGAAAGGTGCTATTTTAAGCAGTAAAGAAAATAGTTTTTACTGTCATGCTCCGGCAATAAACGCCCATTCTACGGTAGGGGCTGGTGACTCAGTAGTAGCTGGCTTAGCCCACGCACTGACGCAACAGCAAACAGCGGAAAACACGCTAAAACATGCGGTTGCCTGTGGAGCAGGTACAGCCAGGCAGCCAGGTACACAATTATTTACCCTGGAAGACTTAAAATTGTTTAAGCAAGGAATTGAAATAAAAACCCTGGATATATAAAAGACCCCAAAAGCAAGAGTATAAAATAAGGTAGGGTGTGCTGACCATAGGAAGCGCACCGATCTTAAAAGCTTTGCTACGTTCCTTAGTGCTTCCTATTTTTACAACACAATAAAACAATAACAGCAATCACCAGCTTTTCCTTACCTCAGCCATTGTTTTCTGTATAATTTGGTTTAACTGCCTGTTTATATGGAGACACAAATGCCGACTCGTAGAGACCTGGCCAATGCCATACGCGCTTTGTCAATGGATGCCGTGCAAAAAGCTAATTCAGGACATCCAGGTGCGCCTATGGGCATGGCCGATATCGCCGAAGTATTATGGAATGATTTTTTAAAACATAGTCCCAGTAATCCAGCCTGGCCTAATCGTGACCGCTTTGTTTTATCTAATGGTCATGCTTCCATGCTAATTTATTCGGTGTTGTATCTAAGTGGTTATGACGTTTCTATTAATGATTTAAAAAACTTTAGACAGCTACATTCAAAAACACCAGGACATCCAGAGAAGGGGTATACACCGGGTATAGAAACTACAACCGGCCCCTTAGGACAAGGTCTTGCCAATGCCGTTGGCATGGCAATTGCCGAACGCACATTGGCCGCCCAATTTAATCGCCCCCCTTACCCCATCGTAGACCACTACCCCTATGCCTTTGTAGGAGACGGCTGTTTAATGGAAGGTATTTCGCATGAAGTCTGTTCATTGGCGGGTACCCAGGGTCTAGGGAAATTAATTGTTTTTTATGATGATAATGGTATTTCTATAGATGGCGAAGTTCGAGGCTGGTTTACTGATAATACCGTAAAACGCTTTGACGCCTATCGCTGGCATGTGATTTCACGCATTGATGGCCATGATGCCGGTGCTATAGAGGCCGCTATCAAAGAAGCACAATCAGTCACCAATAAACCCAGTTTAATATGTTGCAGAACAACCATAGGCTATGGCTCGCCAAATAAACAAGGGCTGGAAACTTGCCATGGTGCCGCTTTGGGGGAAGATGAAATTACCCGGGCAAAAAAAGTATTACAATGGCAATACCCCGCTTTTGAAATCCCGCAGGATATTCTTAAAAGCTGGAATGCCATAGATAAAGGGAATGAGCTCGAACAACAATGGCAGGCATTATTTAAAGCATACAGTCAGGAACACCCGGAACTTGCCAAAGAATTTAAACGTCGGGTGATGGGTCAATTGCCTGAAAATTGGCAAAAAGAGACTGATAAATTTATTGCAGAAGTCAGTGACAAAGCGCAAAACATAGCCAGTCGCAAAGCCTCACAAAACACACTGAATGCTTTTGGGCCATTATTACCAGAATTAATAGGCGGGTCTGCCGATTTAGCCGGTTCAAATTTAACTTTGTGGGAGGGTTGCAAAGGAATTAATGAATTTGACAGCGATGGTAATTATATTTATTACGGTGTGCGCGAATTTGGCATGACAGCCATCATGAATGGTATTGCTTTATATGGCGGCTTTATCCCTTATGGCGGTACCTTTTTGATGTTTTCAGAGTATGCGCGTAACGCACTGCGTATGGCGGCATTAATGAAAATACCGACAATTAATGTATACACCCATGATTCAATTAGCTTAGGCGAAGATGGTTCAACACATCAACCCATAGAACAAATTGCCACCTTACGCTTAATTCCCAATATGGATGTTTGGCGGCCTTGTGACTCGGTAGAAACAGTAGTGGCCTGGCAATCCGCTATCACTAGACAAACAGGCCCTTGTTGTCTGATTTTTTCACGTCAAACCTTAATGCATCAGTCGCGTACAGACCAGCAAGTAGAAAATATTAGGCGGGGTGGCTATATTATTAAAGACTGTGCGAAAAAACCGAATGTTATCATTATTGCCACCGGCTCAGAAGTTGAAATAGCCATGCAGGCAGCAGAAGCTTTAACAGCGAAACGCGTGCAGGTTCGTGTGGTATCAATGCCCTGTACTTCAATTTTTGATGCACAGAGTGAAGAGTATAAAGAAAGTGTATTGCCTGAGGCAGTGGCAAAACGAGTAGCTGTAGAAGCCGGCGTGACTTTATTTTGGCGGCATTATGTAGGCCTAAAAGGTAAAGTGATCGGAATTGATCGTTTTGGTGAATCAGCACCCGCAGAAGATTTAGCCAAAGAATTTGGTATGACGTCTGAAAATATTGTAGAAACGGTCAACAAAATGCTAGGCAGTGCTAAAAAGCCTAAAATAAAAAAAGCAGCATTAAAAAAAGAGGGTTCAATTTTAGCATAAGCGACACACTACTCCCAGTATTACACGGGTAAAATTAGGATCTATGGCTCATTGAATGGGTAAAAAATAGACACGGAGATCACAGAGTTTGAAAGCGTGCAGCAAAGAACTGACAGAAACAGTGGTAGCTTACTCTCATTTACTCTCGTTCCCACGCTCTGCGTGGGAATGCAGTTTGTGACGCTCTGCGTCACAGGACGCGGAGCGTCCATATATGAATTCCCACGGAGACCGTGGGAACTAGTGCTGCACTAGTAATTT
>CAZNGU010000209.1:0-4927 GCA_964572325.1 uncultured Methylomarinum sp. | reverse complement strand
TCAGTAATAAATAATATGCCCACCTAAGCTATAACAAGTGCCCCCACAAATCATAATTATCAGCTTCTTCTATTTCAACTTCTACAAACTGCCCTTGTTTGAGATGTGTTGCGTTATCAATAAAAACTTGACCATCAATCTCAGGTGCATCTGATTGGCTACGGGCAACCGCGCCTTCTTCGACTACCTCATCAACCAATACAGTTTCAATTCTGCCCACTCTTTTCTGCAGTCTTGCTGCACTAATTTCAGCCTGATGTGCCATAAATTTATTTAAACGATCCTGTTTAACTTCTTCCGCTAAGGCATCAGGCAGCTCATTGGCTTTTGCACCTTTGACGGGTGAATAGGCAAAACAGCCGACTCTATCCAGCTGTGCTTCGGTTAAAAAGCCTAATAGCTGTTCAAACTCTTGCTCTGTTTCTCCTGGAAAACCCACTATAAAGGTACTGCGCAAAGTAATGTCAGGACAAATTTCTCGCCAGGCCTTGATACGCGCCAGATTATTTTCTGTGGCAGCCGGTCTTTTCATTAATTTGAGAATTCTTTGGTTGGCATGTTGAAATGGGATATCAAGATAAGGTAATATTTTTCCTTCTGCCATTAGCGGGATAACTTTATCAACGTGGGGATAGGGATAAACATAATGCATTCTTACCCAGATACCCAAATCACCTAATGCTTCAGCCAAATCATAAAATTGGGTTTTTAGCGGACGATTATTCCAGCTTCGTGTTTCATATTTCAGATCCAGGCCGTAAGCACTGGTGTCCTGAGATACCACTAACAGTTCTTTGACTCCGGCATTGGCTAGTCTTTCAGCTTCCAGTAACACATCATCTACCGGGCGACTAACTAAATCACCCCGCATGGAAGGAATAATGCAAAAACTACAACGATGATTGCAACCTTCCGATATTTTTAAATATGCATAATGTTTGGGCGTTAATTTAATTCCCTGAGCAGGTACTAGATCCATATAAGGATTATGCGCAGGAGGCAGATGTTGATGAACAGCAGCAACCACTTCATCAGTGGCATGGGCTCCGGTAATACTTAATACTTGTGGGTGACGTTCCCTAATTTCATCCTCTCTGGCACCCAGACAACCCGTGACTATTACTTTTCCATTTTCAGCTAAGGCCTCACCAATACTATCCAGCGATTCTTCTACTGCAGCATCAATAAAACCACAGGTATTCACCACCACAATATCGGCATCTTGATAGCTGGGGGATACCTGGTAGCCTTCTGTTTTTAAACGGGTAATTATTTGCTCACTGTCAACCAGTGCTTTGGGGCAACCAAGGCTTATAAATCCAACACGGGGATTGCTCATTCAATTTTCTCTCTAAATAAATTTATGGGGTACTACTAATAACATGATCAATATACGTGATTTTTTATCTGTGGGTTCTAACAGTAAATGGAATACGGAAAAAAGTATATTTTCAATGCACATTTCGACTAATTTAATTAGCCATAAGATTCGTTCTGTAATCTCAATCAAAGACGGTTTTTCAAAAAAGATTAGTTATTTGTTGATGAATTGTATATCCCTATAGCTGATTAAGATGGAGAAGTGCGCATATTGTAAAGATATTTGACAAAAACCAGTGGATTTACATGCATTAAGATCAATAAAAATTTTATTGTAAAGTTTTATGACAAAGGCAGGTTAATTCCCATACTTTTTGTCAGCTTATTTTACAGCTTAAAAATTAAGTAGAGTTATGATTATTTAAATTTTATATAGACCCATGAAAGTGAAGGTAAAAATATTTTTGGGATAATAATTGCCCCATTATTCATGTTAGCTTGTTTTAGGTGATTCATTAAGTTAGAAAAGAAACGATTTTTTTAATCGCAAATGCGGGTGAATTTTCTGTTAGATGCTTAATGAATTAATGTGGTAATAGTGATTTGTTCTAAGGTAAGGGCAAATAATTTTTTAAAAGTTGCCAAACCTGTTGTAAAGCAGGGACGGAAAGTCACGGATTCTTAATTTGAAAGAATAGCCGGATTACTGATGGTTAATTAATCATCAAGCTTATTGATAACCTGTATATGAGGAGGATGTATGATAAAAAAGGCGTGTGTGCCTTTAATGGCTTTATTTTTATTGATGGGGTTACTGTTTTCGCAACCAAGTCATGCGGGAGTAATTACTCCGATAGATCTCAATGATTTTTTTGCAGATCCTACCGTTACAGTAGCGATGGATGGCTCAACAGCTACTTTGGCAGAGGATTCGGGCTTTAGTTTTGTTTTGCTTTCTAACGATCCTGGTGCTTCGCCCCCAGATCTAAATATTATCATTCCTGGGGCGAATACGTTTCTCCTGTTTGACTATGTATTCACTGAAGGCGCAACTGGAGATGATGAATTTGCTGCGTTTATTCTTGATCAAAACAGTTCTAGTGCTGGGGCAAGTTTTGAATTGTTTTTAAACGCTTCAGGTTCCGGCTCTGCTTCATTCGATTTAAGTACGCTAGTTTTACAAACCACATTGGGTTTGCAATTTGAATTAAACTCTTTATTCGGTGATGATACCGCTTTTGATTCAATCGCCACTGTTTCTAATGTAAGACTGGAAACTTTTGTAGCATCAACATCAGTTCCCGAACCATCAACCATTAGCTTGCTATTAATGATATTAGCAGGGTTTACCGTAATACGTTTACATAGAAAAAAAGAAATAATATGAAAAGTTTTTAACTAAAAGTTTCCGAAACGATTTAAAAACCCAGTGCTTTTTTGTTAAACGCAGGGTTTTTAAATTGTTTTGGGTTTAAAAAAATACACTCTGGTCAGGAGAAGTTCCATGATTTATAAGCAGGAGTTTAAGGGATGTCAGGCTATAAAATTAGCGATGGCATTATGTTTTTTTTGGATTTTATTTTTTAACACAAATGCCTATTCAATTGTTGTGGGTGGTGACCTGGAAGGCCTCACACTAATTGATAGCCCAGATGTTACTGTCAATTTGGCAGCAGGTCGTTTTAATCGCCGAACGGGCGAGATCACCTATACAGCAACCCTTACAAACAATTCAAATGAGTCTTTTCCAGGCCCTATTTATCTAGCGATTCAAAATATTAGCAATGCCTCTGTCACGGTAGCTAATGCTGATGCCATTAATATGATGGGAACTCCTTTCTTTTTTGTGGATACCACAGCGTTTGAGCCGGGTAACCAGCTGAGTAAAGCAGTAACATTTTCTAATTCAAGCCGGGTACGCTTTACTTTTGACTCCAGTACATTTTTTGAACCACCTCCCGTAGCAACAGTTCTGGATATTGGCATAACGTTGCCAGCGGCAGGGTTTTTAACAAATGGAAATGAGGTTGTTGTTTCAGGCACTATTGGCGCATCAGTTGAGACTGTAGCTGTTAATGGTATTCCTGCGGTATTGCAGGCTGGTAGCTATTCTGCCACTGTTCCATTAATTGAAGGCAATAACACATTAAGTGCCATTGCCCGAAATGCTGCAGGAGGAATAGGAACAGCTAATGTGATAGTGGTAAGAGATAGCTCTCCTCCGACTGTTGCTTTTACAACTCCTGAACCTGAACAGATTGTAACCACAGAAACAGTGCAAGTATCTGGAAATGTTAACGATATTGTCACTGGAACAGTCAATGAACAAAACTGCCAGGTTATTGTTACTGGGCGTGCTGGCAATGTTATAGCCAGTGTGGTTAATCGTACTTTTCAGGTGACTGACTTACCCGTACTACCAGGGTTGAACGAAATTACCGTGGTAGCAACAGATGCGGCAGGAAACCAAAGTGTACCGGCACAAATTAATGTGACCCGGCAGGCATTAGTTGGCCAGCAACTACAAATTGTCAGTGGCAATAACCAAACGGGTGAAATCAACCAGGCCTTGAATATCCCTGTGACTGTTCGGGCTCTTGATGTTAATGGCTTACCATTGCCAAATTCCTTATTGCGTTTTGAAGTTACCGCCAATACAGGGTTAATTAAACCAGTAAATTCAACTGAAGAAGGACAATTAGTCCAAAATATATTAACGGATGCAAATGGACTAGCGGCTGTTGATTGGGCTTTGGGTAACCGTGTCGGTCTTGGTAATAATCAAATTAATGTGAGCGGTACAGGTTTTGCAGCTCCTATCCAGATTTTTGCTTCTGCAAATACTGGAGCTTGTAGTCAATTATTAGCATTGTCTGGTGAAAATCAAGTAGGTGGAGTTGGTGAAGCACTCGCTAATCCTCTTGAAGTCGTTGCATTTGATGACGGAGGCAACTTTTGTGTTGATCAAACTGTTACTTTTAATGTAGGAGAAGGTGGCGGAAGTGTAGATGGTGGGGCTTCTGTCACTGTAAATACCAATGCAGATGGCCGTGCGGTCGCAATATTGACTTTAGGTAATGCGCCAGGAATCAACAATAATAGTGTTTTTGCAACTTTTCCAGGCTTATCTCCCCAGGCTGTAAGTTTTATAGCCACAGCAGTTCAAACAGGAATCGAGTCTGAAACTCGATTTATTGGTGTAGTGCTGGATAATGAAAATGAGCCTGTACCCAATGCAACTGTTCAAATTGAAAACACGAATCCTCTTATTGAGGGGGTGACTAATGAAAATGGTCAATTTGTTTTGGAGAACGTGCCCGTTGGTAGTGGTTTATTGCATGTAGATGGTACAACAACTACGCGCCCAGGCATGTGGCCAACACTGGAATTTCAATTTGTTGCAGTTTCAGGTATTGATAATTCATTAGGTCGACCTATTTTTTTACCAGAGCTGGATGGGGATAATTTTCAGCTAATCGGTGGTAGTGAAGATGTCGTGTTAACAATGGATGGTGTTGACGGGTTTGCTATGAGAGTTTTTGCCAATTCCGCAACTTTTCCTGATGGCTCATCAACGGGCTTAATGGGAGTGACTCAAGTGAGTAAT
>CAZNGU010000208.1:0-4947 GCA_964572325.1 uncultured Methylomarinum sp. | reverse complement strand
CTTCCACCTTCCATGGTGGTCGTAGGTAAGGGGCGTGAGCAGGAGCGGAAGCTTTACGGCTTCGGTTACATAGCTTGCTATGCGCCCTACGCCGCGCCTTGAGTACGAACAAAAATACCGCGCTAGTTGCTCAAGTTATTTCGTACCCATTCCTAAATACTTTTCAGGCTGTCTATGGGCCAGCGTGGTTTAGCATTTATCTCCAGGTTTTCCTGCTGTCCTGCCAACAGTCTTTGGCAACCAGCAAAAGCAATCATTGCACGATCATCGGTACAAAATTCTAATCTTGGAAAGAAAAGCTGAGCATTTTCTTTTTGGGTCATTTTCAATAAATCAGCACGAATTTGTTTGTTTGCACTAACCCCGCCGGCAATAACTAATGTTTTTAGGCCAGTTTGCTGCAGAGCTCTGCGACATTTTATCGTCAATGTTTCAGCTGTTGCTTTTTGAAATGCAAAGGCGATATCAGCTTTATCCTGCGCAGTTTTCTCTGTATTATTCAGGGTATTCATAGTGAATGTCTTTAGTCCGCTAAAACTAAAATCCAGTCCTGGTCTGTCTGTCATGGGTCTTGGGAATTTAAAACGATCATTTCCTTGTTCAGCCAGTTTTGCTACTTTAGGGCCTCCGGGATAGCCCAGGCCTAACATTTTGGCTGTTTTATCAAAGGCTTCGCCTGCTGCATCATCAAGCGACTCTCCTAAATGCAAATATTGTCCAATACCATCTACTTTAATTAGCAAGGTATGACCACCTGACACAAGTAAAGCAACAAAAGGAAATGCTGGTGGATTGTCTTCCAGCATAGGTGCAAGCAAATGCCCTTCCATGTGGTGAACAGCAATAGCAGGTATTTGCCAGACCCAGGCAAGGCTTCTTGCTGTGGTTGCACCAACTAGTAATGCCCCCATTAACCCAGGACCTGCTGTGTATGCTATACCATTTATATCGGATTTTTCGAGATGACTATCAGCAATTGTTTGTTTGATAAGAGGAATCAGTTTTCGAATATGATCACGTGATGCCAGTTCTGGCACCACCCCACCATAGTCGCTGTGCATACTGACCTGACTATAAAGATGATGAGAAATTAAACCTTGTTTGGAGTGGTATATTGCTACACCGGTTTCATCGCATGAGGTTTCAATACCTAAAATATACATTGTTCTTTGCTTAAACTAAAAGTTTGGGTATAATTAAGAGTTCACTTTAGAGTTCAATGAGCTTAATGATTAAGCCGAGTAGCTCAGAACAAGTTCTCAGGAACATATTAACATATTCAGGTCATTATAATGCCATCAGTAAAAGTTAGAGAAAACGAGCCTTTTGATATTGCCATTCGCCGCTTTAAGCGTTCATGTGAAAAAGCCGGTGTCTTATCAGAAGTCCGTCGCCGTGAATTTTATGAAAAACCAACAGCAGAGCGTAAACGTAAAGGCGCAGCAGCGGTTAAACGCCATTTAAAAAAATTAGCACGCGAACGCTATGCTCTTAAAAACCTGCGTCGCGGTCGCCCCCAGCTTTAATTAAGGTTTTCAAATGGATTCTTTAAAAATTCGTATCAAGGATGATATGAAAACAGCAATGAAAGCAAAGGAAAAAGAGCGATTAAATGTCATCCGAATGATATTAGCAGCAATTAAACAAATTGAAGTTGATGAACGGATAGAACTTGATAATGAGCGCATCATTAGAGTGCTTGACAAAATGCTAAAACAGCGTCGCGAGTCCATAAAGCAATTTAACGAAGCCGGTCGTATAGACTTAAGCGATATTGAAGAGGCTGAAGTACTTGTTATTCAGGGTTATCTACCTAAACCATTAACTGAAGCTGAAATCAATGAAATGGTTGAAAATGCAGTGTCTGACTCTGCAGCTAAGTCCATCAAGGATATGGGTAAAGTCATGGGGGTTTTAAAACCTCAGATGCTGGGTCGTGCAGATATGTCTGTTGTCAGCAAGATTATCAAAACCCGTCTTACCCCTTAAATTAAGAATGGCTGGCTCGCAATAGTGTCAGGAAGAATTCCTCGCGAGTTCATTGATGAGCTTTTGCTTAGGGTTGATATTGTTGAACTGATAGACTCTCATGTCCCTCTAAAAAAAGCCGGGAACAGCTTTAAAGCCCGTTGCCCCTTTCATACAGAAAAATCCCCTAGTTTTTCCGTTAATCGTAACAAACAGTTTTATCATTGTTTCGGCTGCGGGGCTGGCGGCAATGCAATCAGCTTTTTAATGGCATTCAGCCACCTTGATTTCCTTGAAGCAGTTGAAGATTTGGCCGGCTTTGCAGGTATTGATGTCCCTAGAGAGAGCATAAATTACCACAGTATAAAACGGGACTATAGTGCTTTATATTCAATACTTGAGCACGTAGCGATTTTCTATGTTGAGCAGTTAAGGCATCATCCGCAAAGTAATAAAGCGATTGAGTATCTTAAAAACAGAGGCTTGAGCGGAAAAATTGCAAAAGAATTCTCCCTGGGTTATGCACCTGATGACTGGGATCTACTATCTTCCCAATTTGACCCCAAGCTATTAGTTGATGCAGGAATGGTTGTCACTAAAGATAATGGCAGACGGTATGATCGCTTTCGGGGGCGTCTAGTTTTTCCCATTAGAGATAAGCGCAATCGAATCGTAGGTTTTGGCGGTAGAGTACTGGATGATTCATTACCAAAATACTTGAATTCCCCTGAAACAGCTGTTTTTTCTAAAGGCAAAGAACTTTATGGCCTTTATGAGCTACTAGAAAAACAGTCAAAACCGAAGAGAATTGTTATTGTTGAGGGTTATATGGACGTTCTAGCTCTCAGCCAACTAGGTCTTCTATACTCAGTTGCAGCACTGGGTACAGCCACCTCAAAAGCACACCTTGATTTGTTATTTCGTTTCACTACAGAATTGGTCTTTTGTTTTGACGGTGACTCAGCAGGCCAAAACGCTGCCTGGAAAGGAGTTCAAGAATCATTTTCCTGTTTAAAAGATGGTCGACAAATTAGGATAATGATGCTTCCTCAAGGACAGGATCCAGATTCACTGATTAGAAGTGAAGGCCTCACTGTTTTTGAACAACGCATAAGCAATGCCCAGGTCTTATCGGATTATTTTATTGAAACCATTAGTCACGACCTAAATTTATCAACAATTGAAGGGCGGGCACGATTAATAACTCAAGCCAAACCACATATAGAAAAAATTCCTTCCGGCTTTTTTCGGGAAATGATGGTTAATCGATTAAAAGAGTTATCCGCCAGCCCGACACTGGATTTTTTGGAAAACAGGTCTATGCTTAATCTTGAAAATTCGAGTGGAGCAATACAACCAAACAGAGCACCAGATCATGCGCTTACGACAAATACAAAAACCAAGCTTTCACCGGCTCGCATCGTAATTGCTTTGTTATTACAAAACCCACACCTATTTGAAATTATTGAACAACTTGAGTTTAATTGGCTGGATTTTTATTTTCCTGGACAAGAAGTGCTGCTGGAAGTTATCGGGGCTATTGAAAAAATCAAACCTGGCAATGCTGCAATACTAGTCGAATACTTTAGAGGAAAAGATAATGAAAAAATAGTTAATACACTGGTAAATTGGGATTTTTTTATCCTGGAAAATGGCGTAGAAGAAGAATTTTCTGGCGCACTAGACCGATTGCTTGAACAGATAAACGAACAAAAACTGGCAAACTTACTTGCTAAAGAGAGACAAACAGGACTAAATTTGAACGAAAAAGAACAATTAAGAAACTTATTAATCAAAAAGTAGTCTGGATATTACTGACTTTAAATGATATAATTTCCTGTTCGACTGGGTCAGGTGTTGAATGTATTTGTGGGTAAAGAATGAATCAAGAACAGAAACAATCTCAAATTAAACAATTAATTGCAAAAGGTAAAGCACAAGGCTATTTAACTTATGCCGAAGTCAACGACCATTTGCCTAGCGATATTGTTGATCCTGAACAAATTGAAGATATCATTAGCATGATTTCAGACATGGGCATTCAGGTTAATGAGGTTGCGCCCGATGCTGATTCTTTACTAACCACTGATACAGCGGTAACTTCGGATGACGAAGAGGCCGCTGCTGAAGTGGCTGCACTTGCTTCAATAGACAGCGAGTTTGGCAGAACTACAGATCCAGTGCGTATGTATATGCGCGAAATGGGCTCTGTTGAGCTATTAACACGGGAAGAAGAGTTAAAAATAGCTAAAAGAATTGAAGCAGGACAGCGACAAATTACTCAGGCACTGGCAAGATCAAATTTGGTTGTTTCCTCATTTATTGATTTATTTTATTCAGTCACTGATGAAGAGTCAGAAACACGTTTGAATGACTTGGTACTGGCTCTAATTGACCTGAATGAACCTGAATTTGACCCTAAAGCAGCTCTTGCCGCCGCCGCCGCCGCAAAAGAAAATGAAGATTCCGATGAAGCGCCTAAAGGACTTGATTATAACGATGTAAAAGAAAGAGTTGATGAATTAAGAGATTTACTAGTTATTACTTCTGATTCCGTTGAAAAAAATGGTTATAGCCATGAAAAATCAGAACAGGCATTTGAAGCATTAGCTTTGGTTTTTACTGAATTTAAGTGGGTACTGCAATTTTTTAAGAAAATGCAGGCCATGTTCAAATCTGTCATTGATCAGATTAGAAAAAATGAGAAAGTTATTTTAGATATTTGCGTTAAAAAAGCTAAAATGCCGCGTAAAGAGTTTATTGAATCTTTTGTTAGCCATGAAACCAGTTCAACATGGTTAAGCCCTTACCTCAAAGGGCATGATTATTCTGTAGTACTGCAAGAACACCAGGCTGAAATCAGGAAAGCGCAAAATAATTTACTGGCAATAGAAACCTCTCAAGGTTTAAAAATTTCCAACTTAAAGGACATTCATCGCCGTTTATCAGTGGGTGAAGCTAAAGCACGACGTGCCAAGA
>CAZNGU010000207.1:0-4948 GCA_964572325.1 uncultured Methylomarinum sp. | reverse complement strand
AATAGCCCATAGACCCAATAATAAAAAAGTTGAAGCGGTGGGTAATGCCCAATTTCTATGTAGAGTCATTGCGGCATGAGAAGCGCTATCATGTGCAACACTGTTATAGGCTAGCCACCCTGCAAATGCAGTACCTATAGCAAATAAACAACCACTCCACAGAGACCAGTTAGCCATATTAAGCCATTGTTGTTTCCATGAGTTAGTATGGGATAAAAAAGCCGATCCTATATAGAACAAGCTAGAAGTGCTTAATAATCCTACTGTGAAGTGGACTAATAATGGATGCCAGTTAGGGATAATTTCGATCATGTTTTGTTTCCTGAATCACTGTTAAATTTTGAAAAGACGCATAGTCAGATAGAATATGGAGTATGAACTCTAATGTTCTGATTTAGACTTCTTTATCCATTTCACTGTTTCTTGCAAGCTGGTTTTATAATCGACTATAGCTTGGTAGTCTAAAAGTGATTGGATTTTATCTGTATTAAAATCCTGCTCTCTTCCCATGACTTGAACTGCCTGCCTGGAAAGAAGAGCAGAGAACTTTAAACCGGTAGCCATACGTAACGCTCTATAGCCATTTTCTAATAGCCATCCTAAAGCATACGCAACACCATAAGGCATGTGATAGTATTTTTTCTGTTGACCTAAACGGTCGGCTAAATCATCAATAAATTGCTTCCAGCTAACCTGACTATTATCCGCAACATTAAAGCATTTGCCTATTGCAAGCTCACTTTCAGCCACTAAAATAATGGCATGAATAAGGTTTGTGATATAACATAAACCAGCATTTGCCTTGCCATTATTTATTAGTAGCATTTGTCCAGAACGGATAGCATCAGATATTTCCCCGATGACATTAACTGAACGTGGCCCATAAACTGTGGCAGGTCGAAGAATAGTAACCGGTAATTGATGATGTGTATGAAAATGCAATACCTCTAACTCAGCTTCCATTTTTGTTTGTGTATACCAATTACAAAAATTAGTTGGGTAAGGCTGTTCTTCGCTGATATTTTTTTTCTTAGGGTGCCCGTATACATCGGTTGTACTTACGTAAATAAACCGACAGGATGAATGCTCTAATGCCACTTCTAATAGGTTTCGGGTGCCTGTTACATTGATTTGTCTGATTTCATCAATGGTTCCCCAGTCACTTACAAAAGCAGCACAATGGAAGATATAGTCGCATCCCTGTACTCCCTTTCTAAGCGATTCTAAATCAGTAAGTTCTCCATACACCAGGTTAACATTAAGCTGATCAAGATAATCTGTGTTAGAGCTTTTACGTACCAAGCAACGAACCAGAAAGCCCTCTTGTAACAATCGTTCAACCAAATGGCTTGCTATGAATCCGGTCGCCCCCGTGACAAAACAACTTTTTTTCATTATTTGCTCCTTATTAATCCAATAACAACGTTTGCGCTGATTTTACATAGGATTTTATGGTCGAATGCGAAGTGGACTTAACAATATCAAGGAGTCTAATCCAGTTTTTACTGTTAGATGAGTGGACTTCATTTAATACTTGGTCTAATGCATTGATGAAATAGTCAATTTCATTGGGGGTTATATTAAGAGGAGGAAGTAACTTAATGACATCATTTTCACCCGATACCATAGCGATGATTTGATGCTCTTCCATCAGCGGTAAAACAATCAATTGTGCAAAAAGTCCTGGGCTGGCGGCTTGAATAATTTCCCAATTAATGCGCATTTTAATTGAACGAGGAGCACCTAATTCCAATCCTATCATAAGCCCTTTAATTCTGATTTCTTTGATCAGTTCGTATTTGTCCTGGAGGATTAATAGCTTATCGTGTATTTTTTTACTCATCTGAGAAACATGATTTAGCAAGTTTTCATCTTCAATGACTGATAAAGTAGCCAAGCCTGCCGCCATAGCTAGGCTATTTCGCCCGAAGGTAGAATGATGGACGTAGCTACGACGTAGGTTGCTAAAAACTTTTGCATAGATATTATCTGTAAAAACAACTGCTCCAACAGGAACAATTCCACCACTGAGTGCTTTAGCGATGAGTACCATATCTGGTTCCACACCCCAATGTTCCAAAGCAAACATTTTTCCAGTTCTCCCCAACCCTGTTTGAATTTCATCCATAATAAACAGCACATTGTATTTTTTACATAAACGCTGAACGCCAATAAAATAATCTTTATTAGGAATAGTTACCTCTCTGCCTTGAATTGCTTCACTAATAAAAGCGGCAACATCATTTTTTTTGAATTCGTTTTCAAGTTGTTGAAGATTGCCAAATTCAACGGTTTGACAGCCAGGCAACAAAGGCCCCATGCCTTCTTTAAAATAGTCTTCGCCAATGATAGATAAAGCCCCAAAAGACAGGCCATGAAAGGCATTAATACATGAAATGAATCTAGATCGCTTACTGTAGCAACGAGAGAATTTAAGTGCAGTTTCAACGGCTTCAGCACCTGAATTTGTAAAAAACACCTTATTTAATTTTTCAGGAAGTAAACGGGTAATCGCCTGAGCCAAAGATCCAGATAGAATGTTGTATTGAATCTGGATTCCGCCGGGTATGTTATTTTCTAAAATTCCAATAATTGCTTTTTTAACTACAGGGTGATTATGACCGAGACTTGCCACTCCTTCTCCCGTATGGAAGTCTAGGTACTTAACGCCCTTAGTATCCGTATACCAAGAGTTTTCCGCAGATTGATAAATTTTATCCATCTTCAGGATTCGTAAAACTTTTACCCAATTGGGATTATCATGCTCCTCGGCTAACTCATAAGTTAATTCTGGTGATTTCAAGAGTAAATTTTGCATAGTTATATCTGAAAAAATAAAAAATTTATCCGCAGTTATTCTCTTAATAAAACAGAATAAAATGCGTTGGGTAGAATGGCAATTATATGTTGGGAAGGCCAACAAAAAGCGGACAAATAGATTGCAATTCTGTCATTTAAAACCAGATTCGAATACCCGCAACGAATTGCACGTCGTTAGTACCAACGCCTTCTTCGCGAGCAAAGTGCGCTGTTTGACCAAATTTCTTAGCCCAGTTAACACCTATATAGGGTGCAAATTCACGCCTGATTTCATAACGCAAGCGTAAGCCCAGTTCTAGGTCAGAAATACCTGAACCCGTACCTGTTGCAGCATCATTTTTACCATAGGCGTTGACTTCAAAATCGGGTGTTAAAATAAGTTTTTGAGTTAACAAAATCTCATATTCTGCTTCTAGGCGAGCAGACGTCCTGCCGTTATCACCGATAAATACATTGGCTTCAAGTTCGAACCAATACGGGGCTAGACCCTGAAATCCAATCACTGCCCAATTACGGTTAGGCTCGGGACGAATATCCGTACGCCAACCTACTTGCACATCCCAGTAAGGTGCGATTGCTCGACTATAGAGTGCCTGAAACTCAGCTTCTTCAGTGGCATCACCATCAAATTCAAGGTCAGTTTTGAGCCAAAGTTTATTTAAGTCTTTACCTATCCATGCTTGCGCATCTAATACGGCAACAGGATCCGAAAAATCTGTTAACCGGGATTCAAATTGAGTGACCATGACTTTGCTAAGTAAAGGATCATCATTCATTTCAGCCGCAAATACAGGGAGATACAAACTGCAGACACAAAGTGTCGATAAAATTGTTTTTTTCATTATTTCAGTCACCTTAGCTGACTACTACTTTGCGAAACATGCCAAGCATGTGATAAACCAGGTGACAGTGGAAAGCCCACGGCCCCATTGCATCAGCGGTTACTAGAAAACTTGATTTTGACCCTGGTTGTACAATGACGGTATGTTTTCGTGGGATATGATCTGGATGTCCCGTTTCCAGGTCGCTCCACATGCCATGTAGATGCATGGGATGATTCATCATGGTGTCATTGATAAAATTAATACGTAGGCGTTCACCAAATTTTAAGTTTAAGGGCTCAGCATCGGAAAATTTGATGCCGTTTATTGACCACATGTAACGGCTCATGTTTCCAGTTAGATGCAGGTCTACCTCTCGTTCTGGCTCGCGCGGATCAGGAGTAGGGTAAAGATTTTTCAAGTCAGCATACACCAGGGCACGGCGACCAGTATTGCGTAGGCTGATACCAGGATCATCTATCCTGTATTGTGGAGAATCGGCTCGCATATCAACATGTGCCCCATATTCTGTTGGTGCATGAACTAGAGGTCGGCTACTGCCATACCCCGCTCTGCCAGAGCCATATTTAGGTTTGGGTGACATCTTGTGCTGACTATGATCCATGCCTTTCATGCTGCTCATATCATGTTTGCTGTGATCCATGCCTTTCATGTTGCTCATACCATGTTTGCTATGATTCATACCTGCCATATTCATACCCATATCTCTATGTGTTAATATAGGTGCTGGATCCAATACTGGTATTTCAGCCTTCAACGAAGGGTCGGGTGTCAAGGTGCCTAGAGCGTATCCTGTGCGGTCGATGGATTGTGCAAAAATAGTATAGGCTCTGTCATCTTTCGGTTCGACAATAACATCGTAAGTCTCACCTACACCAAAGCTGAATTCTTCAATACTCACAGGTTCGATGTTTTGCCCATCAGCGGCCACCACGGTCATTTGTAAACCAGGAATGCGGACATCAAAAAAAGACATGGCTGAACCATTGATGAATCTAAGACGTATTTTTTCACCTTTTTTAAACAATCCTGTCCAGCCGTTAGCGGGTGCAACACCATTCATAAGGTATGTATACGTGTAGCCTGTGACATCAGCAATATCACGATCTGACATGCGCGTTTCATTCCACATTTCACGTTGTTGCCAGAATTTCTTCCAACCAAGCTCGGACAAATCATTCACAGAGTCAGCTAAAGTGCGCTGGCGAAAATTATAATAATCACTGCTTTTTTTTAATTTGTGGTAAATAGTGGCTGGGTCTTCATCACTCCAGTCAGAAAGCAGC
>CAZNGU010000206.1:0-4948 GCA_964572325.1 uncultured Methylomarinum sp. | reverse complement strand
TCGGCAAAATTTTTGACTAAAGTATTTTGTGAGCGCTCTAAAGCAATTTTCCCAGCCGAAATATCAATATTGTTAGCACCCACAACAATGGCAGCAATATTTGCATCCGTTATAATTTCAGCCTGTTGCATCTTGTTTGCGTTAGCACATCCCATCAGTAAAGCAAAGGTAGATAGAGTGACAATAAAATTGTTTACAGTTTTATTAATAAGTAATGACATAATGATTTTCCATTTTAAGATGATGAATATAAATATTCTTGAGACTTCAAGATGCAAGTACTAAAAAAAAGGTTCCCATAAATTAATTATGCATATAAAAAAATGATAAAGTCAGATTTTGACATTGCTAATTTTTTAAAAAACCTGACTAAACGCCCTGGCATTTATAAAATGCTCAATGACAAGGGCGATATTATTTATATCGGCAAAGCTAAGAACCTGAAAAACCGGGTGTCCAGTTATTTTAGAAAAAGTACGGCCTCTCCCAAGCAACAGGCTATGGTGCTTAAAATCACCGCCATAGAAGTCACAGTAACCCATACAGAAGGTGAAGCCTTATTGCTGGAAAGTCAGCAAATAAAAAAATACAAGCCACGCTATAACATCTGCTTAAGAGATGATAAGTCCTACCCTTACTTATTTATTTCCAGCTATCACGATTATCCACAAATAACTTTTCACCGGGGTGCTAAAAAGAAACGCGGCAAATACTTTGGCCCTTATCCCAGTGCCGGTGCAGTAAAAGAAACATTAAAATTATTACAAAAAATTTTTCCGGTAAGACAATGTGAAGATTCGTACTTTAATAATCGCAGCCGTCCCTGTTTGCAGTATCAAATTGAACGCTGCACCGCACCCTGTGTTGGCTTAATTGAGCAGGCAAATTATAAAGAAGACCTGGACAATACTATTCTTTTTTTAGAAGGTAATAGTGAGCTGTTAATTGACCAATTAATAGATAAAATGGAGGCTGCAGCCAACAAGCTTGAATTTGAACGTGCCGCCATCTTTCGGGATCAGATTACGCGTTTAAGAAGTGTGCTGGAAAAACATTTTGTGCATGGTGAAAAAGGTGATGTCGATATCATAGCCTGTGCCTGCAAAGCAGGTGTTGCCTGTGTTCAAGTATTTTTTATTCGTAATGGACAGAACCTGGGTAATAAAGTTTTTTTCCCTAAAATAACAGATAATTATTCAGAAGGAGCCATATTACAAGCCTTTATTCCGCAATATTATCTAGAAAAACAATTACCTTATGAATTACTTGTCAGTCATACTATCGAGGAAAGTGATTTACTAGCAGAGGTATTAAGTCAACAGGCCAAGCATTCCGTTACTATTTCAGTAAGAATTAGAGGCGAACGATTAAAATGGCTACAAATGGCGCAAACCAATGCTGAAAATTCTTTACTCAGCAAGCTTTCAGATAAACAGGGTATTTACGCCCGCTATCTAAATTTACAAGAAGAATTAGACTGTTCAGAAATACCTAAGCAATTGGAATGTTTTGATATTAGCCATACACAAGGTGACTATACAGTCGCATCCTGTGTGGTTTTTGACCGTGAAGGTCCTTTAAAATCAGCCTATCGCCGGTTTAATATTGAAGGTATCACCCCAGGAGATGATTATGCCGCAATTTATCAGGCAGTACTCAGACGATTTAAACGCTTAAAAAAAGGTGAACATATTGCACCCGATATTCTTTTTATTGATGGTGGGAAAGGGCAGGTCAGTCAAGCTCAAAAGGCTTTAGAGGAATTACAGCTAAATAATGTTATGATAGTGGGCGTTTCCAAAGGGCCTGACCGAAAAGCAGGCATGGAAAAATTGATTTTGGTCGAGCAGGAGCAACCGCTTGATATAACACCGGGTGCCAGTGCTTTATTATTAATTCAACAAATTCGGGACGAAGCGCACCGATTTGCCATTACTGCGCATAGACAACGTAGAGGAAAAGCTAAAAAAGAATCTGTATTAGAAAGTATTGCCGGCTTAGGCCCTAAAAGAAGACAAAGTTTATTAAAACAATTTGGCGGACTACAGGGTGTCTCTAATGCTGGCGTGGATGCACTTTGCAGTATTAATGGTATTAGCAAACAATTAGCACAACGAATATACGACACATTTCATCATCAAGATGGCCATTGAATTTAATTTACCTACCAACCTAACCCTATTACGCATTGCTTTAATTCCTCTGTTGGCCATTGTTTTCTATTTGCCGTGGGAATATTCAAATATAGCGTGTACAGTCATTTTTTTTATCGCCGGATTTACCGATTGGCTAGATGGCTATTTAGCCAGAAAAATGAAATTAGAAACTGCTTTTGGTGCCTTTCTTGATCCCGTTGCGGATAAATTAATGGTCGCTTTTGTCCTGGTGCTTATTGTACAGGCACAAGCCAGTGCCTCTTTAGCCATTGCATCTGCTATTATTATTGGTCGAGAAATTATTATTGCTTCACTAAGAGAGTGGATG
This sequence comes from uncultured Methylomarinum sp., assembly GCA_964572325.1. GTDB lineage: Bacteria > Pseudomonadota > Gammaproteobacteria > Methylococcales > Methylomonadaceae > QPIN01. Next base: position 2,464 of record CAZNGU010000206.1, on the reverse strand, counting down.
GCAGAAATTGGTCAAAGAGCCACGGTTAAAGTTTCAGATCTAGGTAAATGGAAAACCACGGCTCAAATGCTGGCTATCGGTTTTTTATTGTATAGAGAAGATTTAATAGGAATACCGATTAATTTAATTGGTATTTTCCTGCTTTATATTGCTGCTTTTTTAACCTTATGGACAATGATTATTTATTTATCTGCGGCATATAGTGTTTTAAGCGAAGAATAAAAATAAGAAACAATCAACCCAAGATGTAACACAGTGACAACAGATACGGAAACTAAAAGTACTGCAAAAAAAGCAGTCACAGAGGATGAAATACTGCTGGCATCATTAAAATTATTTTCAGATAAAGGGTATTTTAATACCTCTTTAACGGATATAAAAGATGCCGTTGGAATAAAAACAACAAGCGGAATTTATCAACATTTTAAAAATAAACAGGCCATTGCGGAAGCTTTATATGGCAATATTCTGGACAGTTTAAGTATTTCTATTGATGATATACGACGCAGAAACAAGAAAGCATCTGAACAACTTCGAGAGTTTGTCGATTTATTGTTCAGATTATCCTGTGAAGCACCTGAAATTATTCAGTTTTTATTAGTCATTAATATTAAAGAAATTTTACCGGAAGAGAGCTCTTTAATAGAAACCACGCCTTTTAATAAAATCAGACGCGTCATACAAAATGGTATTAATAACCAGGAAATTCGATCCATTGATCCTTTGCTGGCTTATAATTACTTTTTTGGAATTATTAACCATACCTTGATCTTAATACTTGCTGGTGATTTACCTAAAGATGCAGAAAGCTATCAAGCACAAGCCTGGTCTGCGGCATGGAATAGTATAGTCAAAAAATAAGCACTTAATTTTATGACATAACTTTTTTTAAATCGGTAATAATTTGTAGGCTGTGTTTTGCAGGCTCAACTTTTCTATAAATTTTGGCTATTTGACCCTTTGGGTCAATAATAAAGCTATGCCTTTTGCAAAACTTGATAAACCCCAGTTTAAACAAGGAGCCATATTGTTGACTTACTTCTCCACTCTGGTCTGATAATAAGGGAAAAGGCAACTGGAACTTATTGATAAAACGGGCATGGCTTTCTGGCTTATCTGTATTAATACCCAATATTTGTACATTCATTGCTAAAATCTCTGCATAATGCTCCTTAAACTGACAAGCTTCTACCGTGCATCCGGGCGTATCATCTTTAGGGTAAAAAAATAAAACCAGCCATTGTGTTCGGTAATCCAGCAAAGTATGTTTTTTTTGTTGACTATCAAATAATGAGAATTCGGGAGCCATATCCCCAGTTTTTATAGATTGCATATAATTTGTTAGTGTTGTTGAGTTAAAACAAAATCTATTGTAAAAAATTTTCCATTCAAATATTAACATTAGCTAAGCAATGCTCAATCTGTTTAAGCAAGAAAAACCAGAATTCATTACGCCACCATTCGTGCAGGATCTGTTATTAAAACATTATCAGGAAATGATAGTTGCAGGCCATATCAAAGAAGACTCTCAACAAATACAAGTAATCAATCATCTTCAACAGCTTTTAGAAAACATTCTAAAACAAATTGAATGGAATAAACAATCGCTTATGACTCGTTTCCTGTCGACGACTCAAAAACCGTTGAAAGGCGTCTATATTTTTGGTGAGGTAGGCACAGGAAAGTCCATGGTAATGGATTTATTTTTTAACGCATGCCCCATTAAAGCAAAACGACGCGTACATTTTCATGCTTTTATGCAAGAAGTGCATGATTATAATTATCAATGGCGAATTAAGCATGAGGGAGACCCCCTACTATCACTGGCAGAAAAAATAAGCCAATCGACTCAATTATTATGCTTTGATGAATTTCATGTAACGGATATTGCCGATGCCATGCTGTTGGCTAGACTATTTACCCAGTTATTTAAAAATTCAGTTATTGTCGTCTCGACCTCTAATCAACAGCCTGATGAACTGTATAAAGATGGCTTACAAAGAGAACTCTTTTTACCGTTTATAGCGTTACTAAAAAAACATTCCGATATTACCGCCTTAACGGCTAAAAAAGATTATCGCCTGCTACATTTTAAAAGCATGAAGACTACTTTTTACAGTGAACCTTCAGGTGGTAATGCATTTTTACAACAGCGTTTTAATGAATTAAGCAATGGCGGCAAAAAAACAAGCCGAGCGCTCAAGTTTAAAGGCAGAGAATTGAAGTTTGCCACTGTATATGGAGATATTTTAATGACCTCCTTTGCAGAACTGTGCCAACGGGAGTTAGGGCCTATTGATTTTCTGGCCATTGTCAAAGAATTTAGCACGATTATTTTAGCCAATATTCCTGAGTTTTCAGCAGAAATCAATGACCAGGCAAGGCGCTTTGTCACCTTAATTGATGAAATCTATGAGCATAATGTAAAATTAATTTGTACTGCAGCAGTGCCTGCAGAACAGCT
>CAZNGU010000205.1:2606-4955 GCA_964572325.1 uncultured Methylomarinum sp. | reverse complement strand
ATTATGGATATTCATGAGTATCAAGCAAAAGAAATTTTAGCCGGTTACGGAGTAAGAACTGCAGAGGGTGGCTTGGCATACAGTCCTGAAGATGCCGTGCAGCGCGCCCGAGAAATTGGCGGCGATGTCTGGGCGGTTAAAGCACAAATTCATTCTGGCGCACGCGGCAAAGCCGGTGGCGTTAAAATTTGTAAATCTCACGAAGAAGTAGAAGCTGCCGCCGAAGCAATGTTGGGACACCGGCTGGTAACGCATCAAACGGGTCCGGCAGGTAAAGTTTGCTTAAGACTTTATATTGAAGCAGGCACCAATATTGCAAAAGAGCTCTATTTTAGCCTGTTGGTTGACCGTGTCCATGAAAGAATTATTATGGTTGGTTCTGCTGAAGGCGGTATGGATATTGAAGACCTGGCAGAAAATAGTCCTGAGAAAATAAAAAAAATTCAAATTGATCCTGCGGTAGGATTACTGGATTTTCAGGCCAGAGAAATGGCTTTTGCACTGGGTTTGGAACCTTCTCAAATCAGCCCTGCAGTTAAATTAATTTCCGGTTGCTATCGTGCCATGCGTGACCTGGATGCCAATATGATTGAAATTAATCCACTGATTGTGACTGGAGGCAGTGGCAAATTAATGATTATGGATGCGAAAATGGCATTTGATGATAATGCCTTATTTCGTCGTCAAAAAGTAGCTGAATTACGCGATAAAACACAAGAAGATAAACGCGAAATGGCGGCAGCAGACCGTGGTTTAAGTTATGTCGGACTGGATGGAGATATTGGTTGTATGATTAATGGTGCAGGTTTAGCCATGGCTACTATGGATATGATTAAACTGGCCGGTGGAGAGCCTGCCAACTTTCTGGATGTGGGAGGGGGCGCTTCGGCAGAGCGTACCGAAAAAGCATTTCGCCTGGTATTAGCGGATGAAGGAGTTAAAGCCATGCTGGTCAATATTTTTGCCGGAATTAATAGATGCGACTGGATTGCCGAAGGCGTGGTTCAAGCGGTTAAAAAAATCGATATGAAAATACCTTTGATTGTTCGGTTATCGGGAACCAATGTTGAAGCTGGACGAAAAATTATTGCGGACAGTGGCTTGCCCATTATTACCGCGACCACATTGGCCGAAGCTGCTGAGAAAGCAGTAGTCGCCAGAAATGAACAAGTTGCAAAAGAACAAGGAGCTGCGTAATGGCTATTTTCATTGATGAAAAAACACCCATGATTGTACAAGGCTTTACCGGAAAAATCGGCTCATTTCATGCGCAGGATATGATTGACTATGGCTCCAATGTTGTAGGGGGTATCACCCCGGGGAAAGGCGGACAAACCCATTTACAACGTCCTGTCTTTAATACCGTGAAGGAAGCAGTCGAACAAGAAGGTGCTGAAGCTAGTATTATTTTTGTACCTCCGGCATTTGCTGCAGATTCAATCATGGAAGCTGCAGAAGCCGGGATTAAATATTGTGTTTCCATCACCGACGGTATTCCTACTCAGGATATGATGAAGGTTAAGCAGTTTTTGCGACAAATTCCTAAAGACAAACGCATGGTGTTAACAGGGCCAAATTGTGCAGGAACCATTAGTCCAGGACGATCTATGTTAGGTATTATGCCAGGGCATATTTATCAACAAGGTGTGGTAGGTATCGTAGGGCGTTCAGGTACATTAGGTTACGAGGCGGCTGATCAAATGAAGGCTTTAGGCATAGGTATTTCGACGTCTGTAGGGATTGGTGGAGACCCTATAAATGGGAGTTCTCACCGAGATATTTTTGAAAAATTTAATCAGGATGATGAAACTCAGTTAATACTGATGATTGGGGAAATTGGTGGCCCTCAAGAAGTTGAAGCAGGCATATTTGCCAGTAAACACATGAATAAGCCGGTTGTGGCATATATCGCAGGCTTAACTGCCCCCAAAGGACGCCGAATGGGACATGCCGGCGCTATTATTTCATCTACTGGAGAATCGGCAGCAGAAAAAGTAGAAATGCTACAAGATTTGGGAATAACCATTGCACCTACGCCCTCGGCAATGGGCGAAACAGTAGCGAAAATGTTGGCCAAGGGAAAATAGGACGATAATTTAGATAAATTAGCCGGGAATTGGTACAACAGATAAAAGATGTCTCGGCTAATTCTTTTGAGCACATAACTGCCATGTTGGCATTAATAATCCCATAATGGGTTTCTTTTTTGTCTCACAGCATGATTTTGAAAATGAATGATGTAATATTTTGTTCGCTGCACTTAATGTTATATTGGGTTTAAGTTCTAATAATAGTGCAATAATCCCAGAAATCTGAGCAGCGGCCAGAGAACTCCCGGAGATAAAATCG
>CAZNGU010000205.1:0-2506 GCA_964572325.1 uncultured Methylomarinum sp. | reverse complement strand
ATTTATTTCAATATAAAAATATTGGGAACCAGCTATTTGATCTGTGTCAAGGGGATTCATAATATAGAATTAGTTTTTTGGCCTCCATGGTATATTTATATTTTCAAGATAGAGTGAAATGTTTTAAATAGACTTTTTTGGGGAAATAACTGTCTTCTCCACAAGTCTCATAAAAGCTATTAATTAAACTTTTTTCAATCATGCTTTTAAAAGCAGGGGTTTTTTATGCGAAAAATAAGATTATTTTCTCTACTATTCATTGGGGTTGCTTTTAGCTTTTCAGCTCAATCGAAAGAGCTTATTTATAACAAATCTAATTTAGTAAAGGTTGCGGGGACTTTTAACACAAGACCACTAAGACCAGTAGATTTGAGGTTCAAAAAAATTGGTGATAAACGAAGAATATTGAAATCTTTTTCGGAAAACTGGAGCTGTGTAGTTGATACAAAAACAGGTTTAATGTGGGAACGAAAACTAGAGTATGGGAAGCGTTGGTGGAATACACGATACACTAATACTTCAAATGTTCCTCCATTTACTAAGCCAACAAGAGCTCGATCAAATTGTATTTTTGAGCCTGGACAAGGCAATCCTGTCATTGGGAAATCCTGTCATACTGAAGGATATGTAGAGTTTATTAACAACTATAAAAGTCAAGGTTTGTGCGGCTTTAATGATTGGCGATTACCCTCTGAAGAAGAGCTGAGAACGATCCTTGATATAAACAAAAGACCTCCGTTTTTTGCTAATAGAAATTTGTTTCCTACTCAAGCATATAATTTATGGACGAGTACACGGCTACCCAATTCACCTGGATCAGCAATAGCACTTAATTTAACGAATCAGATACGGAGTAGTCAGCAGAGAAATGAATCTCCAATTGCCGTACTTTTAGTCCGTGGTACGAGAAGAAATCTTCCAGTGATTCGGCGAATGCCTTCTAAACTCCAAATAAATTAAGTCATCCTTATTTTTGGTATCGGTAAATTAATATACAGTTCTTGAAATGGCTTTGAACTCCTATTCTTTTACGCAACAGGGGACTGAGCGTATACAAGATTAGGATTGTACAGGCAGTTGAATTACATTTACCTTGATAAACTGACCTTATCCTCTGGGTAGTCACTTTGATGAATTCATTAGTGGGACAACCAATGAACACTAAAATAGATTCTGTGAGTTTTCTCGTAGTTATCATATCCCTTTCTTTATTGCTAAGCCCTGTTGCTGTTTTTGGAATAACATTTGAACAGCAGCAAAAATTACAAGAGTACTTCGATACTAACGGAAAGATGGTCGGATTCTCGAAGCAGGTGATTGATGAAGTAACGAGTGAAAACAGTACGTTATTGGGTAACTATGCTGATGCGCTGTTGGTTTTGGATCTAGCAAATAAATTTGCAAATGCACAAGATAAACAATTGCTCGAGACTATCTCGACTGAGGTTGGGAAAAAGGCACTTGAAAAATCCATTCCTAATTTAAGTGCTGCACTAAACTGGTTGTCATGGGCAAAAACCGGGTTAGAGCTTCTCGATCAGTTTGTTGTAAATCCTGCAAGAATTGGTTCATCGCTGGATGATTACTTCAATAAGAGGGAAGCTGGGTGGGAACCAGAAGATGCTATTGTTGCTGTTCGCGACTGGGGTAACGTACTTTGGAACCTGAAGAAGGAGTTTAGAAAACAATATGGTGATGCGGCATTTAAGGAGATTCGCCCATCCACATTAACCTTGCTGCCGAGATGGGATAAAAAATTCAATACATTCGTTGCTGCATTTTTCGAGTCTGAGTACATTAAGTATAAAGTAAGAAAAGAAGTTGCAAAAATACAGCAAACAAAGAGCGCAGAGATAAAAAGAAAAGAAATAAGATTAATTGAGCTGTTAAGAAAAAAAGAAAAAAAACTGGCGAGAAAAAATAAATGCAACAACAGCCAGGAAGACTGTACCGAAGAATCTCGCACAAAACAGGGTGCTGATTACAATGAAGGTCTAGACAGCTTGATTGAACGTGTTCGCCAGATGCGTTTATCCGGTGCAAATCGACGGAGAATTGCCGAATGGCTAACAAAGCAGGTGGACAATAGGATTTTTAATAGAGACGATCCCGCAGAGTTTTTTGGTGGTCCTGCTCAATGGTTGCAACAACTACAGAAAGGTAAAGAGGGAAAAAAATCTTTACAAGGTGAGGAACTTGCACGCCAAGCGTGGAGAGACCGTTTCGGTAGTAGTGAGGAAAACGCCAATATCACCTACGTTGTACTCAAAAGAGCCGGCATGGGAGGGAATATCCGCATAATAACGATCGGGAATTCTCACGTTTTTACCGTTTGGGGCATGGCTGATGGTGCTAATCCTAATGATCCGCATACCTGGGGTTCGGATGCACTTGCAGTTGATAGCTGGTATGGCAGTGTGCTCACTCCTGAAGAGGTGATGATGAGTCCATGGTTTAAAAACAATAATCCCGATACTCATATAGCGGATACCACTACGGATTATGA
>CAZNGU010000204.1:0-4961 GCA_964572325.1 uncultured Methylomarinum sp. | reverse complement strand
AACATTTGAAATATCAACAATAGTATCAAAAATATCCCTTTCGTATCTAGGTAACAGCGCTATTTCCTCGGCCGCTTTTTTAATACACTCGTATTCCTGTAGCTTTTTAATCAGAAAAGCGCGAGGGTCGTCCTCATTATCCTCAGCTTCTGTTTGCCTGGGTAACAACATTCTGGATTTAATTTCTGCCAGCAAGGCCGCCATCAACAGATATTCAGCTGCTAATTCCAGACGTAATCCATCCATCATTTCTATATAGCTAATATATTGCGTGGTAATATGAGCAATAGGAATATTTAGAATATCAAAATTTTGGCGTCTGATGAGATACAGCAATAAATCCAGAGGCCCTTCAAAAGCATCTAAAAAAACCTCCAGTGCATCCGGAGGAATATACAAATCTTCAGGTAATTCTAATAAAGGGTCACCTTTAACTAAAGCAATAGGCTGGACGGCAATTGCTTTAGTTTCTAGCTCATTTTCTGTCACTCAGTTATAAACCTGCCAGACTGAAAAACACTTGTTGTGCGTAATACATAGGGTAGCCAAGTATATAACTTAAACCGCCAGACCAGAGTAACACTAACATAAAAATCAAGCCAAAACGCTCAAGCTGATTATATCGCCACGCCCATTTATTCGGCAAAACCCCGCTCAGCACTCGACTGCCATCTAGCGGAGGTATTGGTATTAGATTAATAAGTGCCAGCACCAGGTTAATTGATATACCGGCAATTCCGGTATAAATTAATGGCAATGAGAAAGTTTCGGCTCCCATGCTTACCCCAATACGAGCAATTATAGCCCAGCCCAATGCCATCAAAAGGTTTGAAACAGGCCCTGCTATCGCAACTACAGCCATTGCTTTTTTAGGGTTTTTAAAATTTCTTGAATTAACAGGCACTGGTTTGGCCCAGCCAAATATAAAGCCGGTGCCCGATATTAAAAGCAAACCAGGGATGATAATTGTACCCAACAAATCAATATGTTTTATCGGATTTAATGTTAGTCGACCCAACATCCAGGCTGTATTATCTCCGTATTTTTTGGCCACCCAGCCATGCGCAACTTCATGTACGGTAATGGCAAAAATAACCGGCAAAACCCAGACTACAATTCGCTGTATTACTGTTAGTTCATTCATAAACTTGAATCTAAAATGTTTTAAATAACGTAACCACTCAGCGTTTAAGAGGCTAAATAGTTACAATTTAACAAGCCCTAATTTAACATGGCTGCGATACCGATGCCTTGCCTCAGTATCTCAATTTTATTATCAGCACAACAATCAATCACAGTTGTTTCCTGGGAATCAATAATGCCAAAATCAATAATTAAATCGAGTTCGTGCTCCAGCTTGTCTCGTATCTCATAAGGGTCTGTTTCTGCCTCTGTCTGATCCGGTAGAATCAGGGTGGAACTAAATAAAGGCTCGCCCAATTCTTGCAGTATTAATTGCATAACAATATTATCTGGTACCCGTATACCTACTGTTTTTTTCTTGGGGTGCTGCAATCGCCTGGGCACTTCTTTGGTGGCATCCAGCAAAAATGTAAAGGGGCCGGGTGTTAAGCTTTTAATCAACCGATAAGCATCATTACCAATTTTAGTAAAATTAGATACCTGGGTCAGATCTTTGCAGACTAAAGTAAAATTATGCTTATCGCTCAGTTGCCTTATCCGTCTAATGGCATCCAGTGCACGTTTATCTCCGATATGACAGGCTATAGCATAAGAGGAATCGGTAGGAATGGTTATTACCCCCCCTTTATTAATAATATCTACGGCCTGATGGATTAATCGTTTTTGAGGATTTGAGGGATGAATTTGAAAATATTGAGCCATCTATAACTACAAAAACCGCTTTAAGCAAAACTCTATTGTACTATCTTTCCGATTCTTTTTTAGCGACTTTATCCCTTAAATAAACCGGCATGGCTTTTTCCACATTGACTGCCCGATTATTTGCCACTCCCCAAACCCCCAATTCAGCAATAGCTGATGCTCTAGGTAAATGTTCAGCCTCAAAACCTAACAGTAATGACCCGAGGCAGTCAGATAATGTCTGTTGATAAACACCCCAGGCAGAACCGATTCCACGCCCTTGTTGTACTGGAATGATGATATTTTCAGCTGCGGTGACTGCTTCCTTCCCAACTAATTCTGCAATACCTTGTGCATTTTTTTGATAAACGGCCCAGAAAATCTCGCCCATTCTGGCATCCATTGCGGTATAGGCACAGTCGCTGTCAACGGTTGTAAAATAATTTTGAGCTAGAGCCGCCAGCGTTGAAACGGGCACAACAGGCAAATCTGCACCAAAAGCAATGCCTTGTATAACGCCGGTAGAAATTCTAACACCGGTAAATGACCCCGGCCCTCGGCTAAATGCTAAGGCATCCAATTGTTGCGGTTTAAGCTCTGCATCGGCCATTAAGGCATCAATCATGGGTAAGATGAGCCTGGTATGTTCTCTGGGGGCTATCTCAAAGCGTTCTGCAACCTCACCATCAATATGCAAAGCGACTGAACAGGCTTCTGTGGAGGTTTCTACTGCTAATAGTTTCAATCTTGCTCCTGTTGCTTATCATGCTGCTCTATTTGTTGAAAAAATGCTTCAACCTCATTAATATCTCGAGTACGGCTCATTGCCGGCAGGCTATCTAAAAACATTTGGCCATAAGCCCGTTTTAACAAACGCGGATCGCATACCATTAATACGCCTTTGTCATTAATATCTCTTATTAAGCGACCGACACCTTGCCGCAGTGCGATGACAGCTGAAGGTAATTGGTGTTCAAAAAAAGGATTTCGCCCCTGTTTTTCCATGGCCTGTAATCGCGCCTTCAATACCGGATCACCGGGTGAGGAAAAAGGTAATTTATCAATAATTACGCAAGATAAAGCATTTCCACGAACATCAACCCCTTCCCAAAAACTGGCAGTTGCCAACAAAATAGCGTTTCCCTGTTGTTTGAATTCTTCCAGTAATACTGCTTTTGCCCGGGTTCCTTGTATCAGCAAGGGATAATCAATTTTATCCTGTAAAATTTCTGCGGTGATGTTTAAGGCTCTGTGACTGGTAAACAGAAAAAAAGCACGCCCCTTGCTCGCTTTTAATACTGGCAAGGCAAATTCCACTATTTTCTCGGTGAAATCTGATTCTGGGGGTTTAGGCAATCCTTTAGGATGATAAAACAGAGATTGGGAACTAAAATCGAAAGGACTTTCCCAGCTATGACTTTCAGTGTCATTCAAGCCTAGGCCTTTAGCAAAATGACTAAAATTATTGGCCACACTTAATGTCGCTGAGGTAAATATCCAGCTAGCTCTATGCTGCTTCATAAATTGCTCAAATTCACTGGCAATATCCAGCGGTGTTTTGCTCAGGGTAAATGATTTACTATGGGTTTCATACCAGCGAATCCATTTGCCATTATTATCATTGATCAAACCATCCAATTGCGATTCTATTTCCTCTACTCGATCAAAACAGGACTCTAAGCCTTTGGTTCTGACAGATGCAGCCTCCAGATGATCAGCCAGTTTTTCCAGTTGTTCATGCACCGCATTTAATGCAGCAAATACTTTAGGATTTTGTTCTATGGCGTTCCAGTCACCCCGTTGTAATTCAACGCCCAGTGCTAAACGCAATTCCTTTACTTGAAATTGTAGATCTTCGCACACTGTGCGTATTTCTGGCATGTCTTTAGCATCTTTAAAATACTCACCCAGCGTATCTGTGACCAGTTCATTTAGCTGCCTTCCTGTGACTGACACGCCTAAAAAACCAGAGGCAATTTCAGATAATTGATGTGCTTCATCAATTATCACCACCTCAGCATTAGGTAAAAGCTCACCAAAACCTGTTTCTCTTAAAGACCAGTCCGCACACAACAGATAGTGATTGACCACAATAATATCGGATTCCTGGGCTTTTTTTCGTGCTTTTGCCAAAAAACAATCACTGTAATCAGGACATTCCTGCCCCAGACAATTATCTACGGTAGAAGTCGCTTGTGCCCAAACAGGGTCACCTTCTTCAACATCACTGACTTCTGAAATATCGCCAACCCTGGTCTTTTTTGCCCAGGCTTTAATCAGGGCTAAAGCCTGTGCGTCTTCCTTATTGAAACCAAAACTAGTGTTTAAGGCATTTTCCAGACGATAAATACACAGGTAATTAGCTCGGCCTTTGAGCAAAGCAGAATTAAAGGGACTTGAAATAGCTTTTCGAACGAGAGGCAGATCCTTATTGAACAGCTGATCCTGAAGGTTTTTAGTGCCGGTGGAAATGATGGTTTTTTTCCCCGACAGAATTGCTGGGACTAAATAAGCCACAGTTTTTCCTGTACCTGTGCCTGCTTCTGCTATCAGATTTTGCTGATTTTCAATTGCCAGGGCAATTGATTCAGCCATTTCAAGCTGAGAAGCTCGCAGAGAATAGCCTTGAATTACTTTTGATAAGGAACCATCGCTACTAAAAAAAGGTGTCAGCGCAGCACCTATTTTGCTTTGATGAATAGATGTGTTTTTATGCTGTTGATCTAACATTAAAATTCATTTATTAAATTAATCCATTCAAAATTGGTGCTGCACTAGCTCTGTCATTCAAAGTTTATTTCTCAGCAAAAAAATAATAGCCTACCATGCCTTATATTTTCGTCAAGTTATTCAAGCTTAGCCATTCTCAAAGCTTATTTTTGGAAAGCAGATAGTCTTCATAATTTCCTCTATAATCCACTATACCTGTACTTGTCATATCCAATATTCGAGTCGCCAGTGATCCCACAAATTCACGATCATGACTGACAAAGATTAAAGTACCTGGATAATTTTCCAAAGCTAAATTCAATGCTTCAATCGACTCCATATCCAGATGGTTGGTCGGCTCATCCAGAACTAAAATATTGTCACGTTGTAGCATCAATTTACCAAATATCATTCGTCCTTGTTCACCC
>CAZNGU010000203.1:2584-4970 GCA_964572325.1 uncultured Methylomarinum sp. | reverse complement strand
GAAGACAAACAAAAAAACGTTGTAATATGGGTAGATTATTTATTTCCAGTTGCCTTATTTCGCATAAGTTTGAATCCTAGGAGGCTCTCCGAGAATAGAAGCCGTCGCGAGGGAAAGTGATTTTGAGTCAATTTTTTCGTTCATTTGAGGCGAATAGTTGTGCTATTTAACGAAAATGAACGGGGGGGAATGGCCAAAATGGCTTTTTCCGTAGCAGGTTTTCTATTCTCTGCCAGCCGGTTAGGATGTTTCTTCTTAAGGCTGCAGCGTTAAAATAACTTAATATTTATAAGCCTTTTTTACAGAAGACATTATCTTAGAGCCATGCCTCTTCCATGTATGTAAAACTTACACCGAAAAACTTTCTCCACAACCGCATTCCCCTTTAACATTCGGGTTATTAAACTTAAACGATTCATTAATACCTTCTTTGGCATAATCCAGCTCAATACCGTCCAGTTTATCCAGGTCATCTTCTTTGACAATCACCTTTACTCCAAACTGTTCAAACACCCTGTCATCCTCAGTTTGTTGGTCTGCATAACCCAGTACATAAGAATACCCGGAACAACCGGATTCCTTGATGCCTAGTTTTAAGCCAATACCTGTGCCCCTATTTTGAAGCTGCTTTTCAATTTGCTTTGCCGCATTTTTTGTTAATGTTATTGACATTACTTAACTCTCTTATAAATTTAAAAACTTTTTCAATGTTTGGATAAATACTTTAACGTCTTGCTCAGTATTTGATTTCCCCAAACTAATACGGATCGCACTCTTTGCTAATTGATAATCTATTCCCATAGCTGTTAAAACCGAACTGGCTTTGCCCGCCCCTGACGAACAGGCTGAACCACTGGAAACTGCAATATTTTTCTGATCCAATTGCATGAGTAACATTTCACCATCCATTCCGTTTATGCCGAATTGAACCGTATTGGGTAGTCTTTCTGCCTGTTCTGCAAAAATCACCAAACCAGGAATAGTATGTAGTTCTTTTTCCAGTGTATTTCTTAACGCCAGGGAATGTGCATGGCGTTGCTCTAATTCTAGTTGTGCCAATTCTGCCGCTTTTCCAAAACCAACGATGGCAGCCACATTTTCAGTCCCTGCTCGCCAACCATTTTCTTGCCCCCCACCTATTAATAACGGGGAAATATCCATTTTTTTGTTAACAATCAATGCGCCACAGCCTTTAGGACCATATATTTTATGGCTGGATAAAGACATTAAGTCTACATCTAGCTGTCGAAAAGAGACAGGGATTTTACCTGCTGCCTGAACAGCATCGGTATGTATTACAGAACATTTGTCTCTATATTGCTTGCTTAGTTCAGCAATATTTTGAATAGCACCCTGTTCATTATTTGCTAACATGATGGAAATAAAGTCAACAGGATGTGATTTCCGAAGTAGCTTTTCAATGACTTCAGTTAATACTAATCCATTATGGTCTACAGCCAGTGAAAAAAGATTGAGTTTTTTGTTGTTATTTGCTGGCTCTGAAATAGAGGGATGTTCAATGCTTGAAATAACTACCGTAGCATGGGGGCTAATCGTGTGTAAGGCAAGATTATTGGCTTCTGTTCCGCCGCTGGTGAAGACAATCTGTTCCGGCTGAGCATCAACCAGAGCAGCCACTTGTTCGCGTGCAGTATTAATAGCACTACGAACAATTCTACCGGCGCGATATAAACTGGAGGGATTGCCGTAAAAAGTTTTCAAATACGGCAACATGGTTTCCACAACACGCTCATCAATAGCGGTTGTAGCATTATGATCAAAATAGATCATTTATAGTGAAAATTCTACCAGTTTAGTATCTATAGGTGGCACTTGCATTGCAAATTTCTGATCCTGCCTTTGTGCAACGGTGATGACATGGTTTTTTTCCAAAAGATCACCTAAGCTGATGTCTTCAAGATAATTACGAATTTTCTGGCTTAAGCCCATCCATAATTCGTGTGTTAGGCAGGGTAAATTGTCCTGACAATTAGCTTTTCCACCACATTTAGTTGAATCCAGAGGCTCATCAACCGCTGCCACTATATCTGCAATATTGATCTGGATAGCTTCACGGCTTAGTTTATAACCACCGCCAGGCCCTCTGACACCCGTCACCATATTACCTTTGCGTAATTTGGCAAATAATTGCTCCAGATACGATAAAGAAATAGTTTGGCGAGCCGCAATTTCGGTTAATGTAACGGGATTGCTTGCGCTGTGGTAGGCCAAATCAAGCATAGCCGTAACAGCGTATCGTCCTTTAGTTGTAAGTCGCATAAATATGCCCTATAAACTTATAAAAATTAAGGGTACTATAAATATACCCAGTAAATTAGTCAAGTATTAGCTGGAATTACTTACTAAATTAGTTGGGTATAGAGCT
>CAZNGU010000203.1:0-2484 GCA_964572325.1 uncultured Methylomarinum sp. | reverse complement strand
CTCTTCTTTATAGTCTATCCCTGCATCATTGAGTACTTTTTTCATACTATCTAATTGCCTGTCCATTAGATGAATATGATCTAGCATATGATTAATGGCATTAGCTACAGGATCTGACATATCTGAACTTGTACCATAGGCATTAAAACCCATTTTATTGGCAATTTTCTCCCGTTTTTCACTTGTTTTTGTTTCTTTAGTATCAATCAAGTGCCCTGGAATTCCTACAACGGTAGCTGCCGCAGGCACAGATTTAACCACGACAGAATTAGAACCAATTCTTGCATCTTGCCCAATTTCTATGGGGCCTAATACTTTTGCCCCAGCGCCTACAACAACCCCATTGTGCAAAGTCGGGTGACGCTTTCCTTTATTCCATGAGGTACCCCCTAAAGTAACACCATGATATAGCGTGCAATCATCGCCTATAATGGCCGTTTCGCCTATTACCACACCCATGCCATGATCAATAAAAAACCGACGACCTATCTTCGCACCAGGATGGATTTCAATACCTGTTAGCCAGCGGCCAATATGGGAAGTAAATCGAGCCAGCCACCTAAAACCTTTATTCCACAATTGATGGGCTATTCGATGAATAATCATGGCATGAAATCCTGGGTAAGCTGTAATCACTTCAAACACCGATTGTGCAGCAGGATCTCTGTCAAAAACACAGTTAATATCTTCTTTAATTTTATCCAACATAAAGCTTACTTTCCATTATGATTTTGTGAAAACCGTAGAATACCTCTGAGAATATCCAGTTCCTTACTATCCAGCAGTATTCTATTATAAATTCTGCGAATTCTACGCATCATGGATATTGATTTTTCCGGGCGTAAAAAACCAATATCTAGTAGCGTTTGTTGTAAATGTTCATAAAACAACTCCATTTGATGTGTACTAGCCAAGGATAGTTCATCTCTGTCCCCGATGCTGCTTTCTTCTTTTTGTCCAGATGCTATAAATAATTCATAACAGACAACTTGAACTGCGGCTGCCAGATTTAAAGAACTGAAAGCTGCATTGCAGGGAATACGTAATAAATAATGGCATAAATCTAGTTCATGGTTTTTTAATCCCGAATTCTCGCGACCAAAAACCAGGGCAACCCGACTGTTTGAATTGTCTGCAGGAACAAATTTTTCAGCACATTCTCTGGCGGTGAGTTCAGGCCAGCTAATGGTTCTATCTCTGGCACTGGCACCTAAAACTATCTGGCAATCAGTAACCGCTTCTTGCAAAGAATGGCATATTTCTACAGCATTTAATAGATCGCTGGCACCTGATGCCCTGGAACTTGCTTCGGCACTTGGGAATATTTTTGGATTGACCAGGCATAATTGATCCATCCCCATGTTCTTCATGGCTCTGGCAACGGCACCGATGTTTCCAGGGTGAGATGTTTCGACCAAAACTATTTTAAAATGTGACAACACTTGCGTTCATTCAGCTAAAAAGGAAACACTATACCAAATGATTTGTTATGCTAGTAAAGTTTTGTAACTCTATTTATATATTTATTATGCATCCAATGTTGAATATTGCTGTCCGGGCTGCAAGAAATGCCGGGGATTTGATTCAACGTTCATCGGAAAATGTTGGACATTTAACAATTAGCAAAAAAAGTAAGAATGATTTTGTTTCAGAAGTTGATCGCATAGCAGAAGCTGAAATTATTCAAGTCATTAAATATGCTTATCCGGATCATTCTATTCTTGCAGAAGAAAGTGGTGAACATAAAGGCAATGAATATACCTGGATTATTGACCCCTTAGATGGTACCACCAATTTTTTACACGGTTATCCACAATATGCGGTTTCAATTGCGCTCAAACATAAAGGAAAAATTGAAATAGGTGTGGTTTATGATCCTTTAAGGGATGAACTGTTCACTGCAGAAAAAGGCGGTGGTGCCATGCTGAATAATCGCCGCATCCGGGTTAGCAAGCAAAATGATATTAATGCTGCATTAATCGGCACGGGGTTCCCTTTTAAATATCCCCAGCATCTAGATGCGTATATAGGTATGTTTAAAACGCTAACACCCATAACTGCAGGGATTAGACGTGCCGGTTCAGCTGCACTTGATTTAGCCTATCTCTCAGCAGGTCGTCTCGATGGCTTTTGGGAAATTGGCTTGAAAGAATGGGATATGGCTGCAGGCATTTTATTAGTACAAGAAGCTGGCGGAGTGGTAACAGACTTTAGCTTCAATGAACACTATTTAAAGTCAGGCAACGTGATTACTGGAAACCCAAAAATGCATCAAGCTCTATATAAGGCAATAGAGCCTTACGTCACTGAGCAGTTAAAAAAATAGGAAAAGCATTGCTGGATTCATCTAACTTACTCATGCAACTGCTTCGACAAAAGACATGTCCAGTTGCCGCCTTCAGTATGAGTATTTTTTTACAAACTTAAATCGGGTGTGGCTTTAAAATAATGTAGGATGTGCTGACGAGAGGAAGCGCATCAATG
>CAZNGU010000202.1:2152-4983 GCA_964572325.1 uncultured Methylomarinum sp. | reverse complement strand
ATCTTTATATCAAGATAATAATCCATTATTGTTTTTCTCCGAATACGCCACCACGAACTAATACTGCCATCACAAAATGCTCTTCTTCTAAGGCTTCTAGTTTTTCACCCTGAGAGAAGCGATCAAAGAGTGAGAAAAAATCTTTTTTCTCTTTTGGTTGTCTATATGCTCTGCCTAAATTTGTCACCGCACCATAAGGATCAATAGATATGGATTTTTTATGCTGTTCATATTCTGGATACCATGTATCAATAGTTCGTATTGCATTACCTATTTTTTGAGAATGCATTGCCGCGACGTTATTAACCTCATAAAGAATTTTACTCTTTTTCTCCTTACTATTATTTTTATCGAGCACTAATTCTTCACTGGGGTAAACATCTTGTGACTTTCCTACTTTTGCAAAGGCATTAATTTCCAATAATAAAAATTCATTTTCACCCGATAATGTTTTTGCAATGAGTTCTGCAAGTTCATTGATACTATCAGAGTTATTATCGAAGTTATTAACGTCATAATCCAAACTGTTAAAGATCCAGCTTTTTGAAATATCTTTATTTAGAACGTTAACCTGAACTTCTACTTCTTCACTTCCTACTCGGTTTCGCCAGAAAAAACGACCATTAGCAAGATTATAGGCATAACGTTGTGACAACGCTGTAAATCCATGCTCTTTTATATAACCTAAAACGGCATTGGAATAAGTTAGATTAAATCCTTCATGATTGCAGGCAGATGGATTCTCAACACCACTTAATACTTTCAAGGTAAAATTTAGTTTTAAGGTGTCTTGATCTGGTGCTAATGCACAACTATCAATAGTTTGTAGATTTGCACTTTCTATTTTAGCGTCAATTTTTCCTTCTTCAGATTTTTTAAGGCGATTAGAAATTGTGCCTCGTACCGATTTTTCTTGTAACTTTAAAGGCTCGGCCTGGCTATTTCTATTTCCCCAAGTTGTGCCATACATTAACCCATCAGAGGGGACTAATTTTTTCTCGAAAGCTAGTACAGATGCGGGTATCTTACTCATAATTTACTCTCCTGATTTTTAATTGAATAGTTATTCTGGCAAAGGTATAAATCATCATCTTGATATTCCTGGTAACGCCAGATCATTTCATCTACTGAGTCAAAGCGATATGGCATTTTAAATTCGCCTAAAGTAACAACACTTTCTGCAAATCGGTGGGGTGTAGTTTCATCACGGGTGTTTGCTAATCTCCCTAAATCACTTATTCCTTGATAACCAATTGCAATGGGAACAATCCAACCTTCTTCTTTTTTAGTAGGTTTGCTTTTAGTTACTTTGTGATTTTCATTTACTTCAATATCAGTAGTTATTTTTAAGTATTCAAGCATGGCATCAATCGCATCTTTGCCTTCATTCATGGATGCTTGCATAAGATCTTGTCGTGTGACCAAGCAAAACCCCGGCATTAAGTATTTTGTTAGTTTTCTGGGATTGTTATTATCAATTTCTTTGTGCTGACTCGATTTAAAGCTTGTAATATCACCACTGGCAATTTTCATGGTGTGTAATTTATTATCAATTAAATGGGTGAATTTTTCATAATCAATAACACCCATTTCACACTCTATTGCAATGGTAACTTCCATGTCACAGCGAGCTTCCTCGATAAACGAAGGTCTTTTTCCTGCTTTATCCAATGGATTGCTAGTTGCAATGATTGAATGTACATAATCACCTTTGCCTTTATAAGTTTGCAAATCAATATCCAGGCAACTAACAATTATTCCTTTGAATTTAATTTCTTTAAATTCGGTAGTACGCATTTTCCGTTCAAGCGCATGCATAAACCCCAGCCATGCTGTCATTGCCGGAAAGCCTATCGTGTAAGGACTGGATAAAGCATTGGCATTATGGATTTTTACATTTTGAATGAGTAATATATCTTTCATTTCAATAACTCCTGCTCTTCATTGAGAATTTTTTTGATTTGCTCTATATCATCATCACCCAGTAATTTGTTGTCTTTAGTTGATTGCTTGTAATTACCAATAAACCAGTTCGAAAAATAGCTTTGTACTTTTATCAGGTAGTCTTGATTTTGTTTCTCATCATTACGAATTTCAGCATATTGATCGTCTAGCCAAATTTTCTGCCAAAGTATTAAACCATCATAGGTTTCACTATCAGACCAACCCGTATTAATTTCTCGGATATTATCAGTAAGCCTTTTAAGTTTGGCTATCGAATTAAGAACAGTGTCATCACGCATATCTCGTACTTCTTTGTTGTTCTTACGCAAAACTAGAATTTTATGGAACTGTTCAAAATCTTTTTTAAATAAACCACTCCATAGACAATCATTAAAAAAATCTGTTTTGGGAGGTTGAGTCTGACGTTTTTCCAAAGTCGGCGGCAATGAAGATAATAAAAAACTAACTCCACCATTTTGATTGTTTAGCACGCTTACATTCTGTGCATTTGTCCCACCATACCCAATCGATGTTAGTCCAAATATATCTGTAATTTTTCCTTTCATCTCATCAGGATTTGTCTTTTTTAGCTCTTCTCTTAATATTTTATTTTCTTCTGAAAAACGTAAATTATTTATTTTTTGTTTTAATTTATAAATTATTCCTGATGGAGTTAAAATGGACAATAAATGATAGTTATTATCAACGGGAAAATAAACTTGCTTAATTCTTTCAGATGTCACTCCAGCGGACTTAGATGCGGGCAGAAAACTATCTCTTACTGCCTGATAATCAACCTTATTCGAAGCGACTTGTTCTTTGATATATTCACTACTACTTTCAAAGTGCTCATAAATAGTTCGTTTATCTTTAAGCTCAATTTTTAG
>CAZNGU010000202.1:0-2052 GCA_964572325.1 uncultured Methylomarinum sp. | reverse complement strand
TTGCTTCTTTAGTTAATTTTAAATGATTTTCTTCGCTGGTTTTTGATGTGATTTTTTTATTTAAAAAATCCTGTTTTTTGTTTCCTAAGAATTCTGTAATCGCTTTATCTAGCATAAATAATCCTATTTAAGTCGCATGTTTAATTTTAACTAAACCTAATTGCTCATTGTAAATAAATTGCTGATTGTCTAATGGTTTCCCATAAGTAGGAAAATTTATCTCACCATAAATTAAGGCTGTTTTGTCCAAATCTAATTCCTGCATTTTCGCTTGCTTCGCTAACAAAATGGCATAATCTCGTTTAAACCATAAGTTCTGCATTTCAAGCTCATTAAGTGAATAATGTTTAATATTGTTTTTACCTACCTCAACAGTATTGCCCCTATCACCTTTTTCTAAAAAGACATTATCAACTGTTAAAAACACCGTCAAATCTTTACTTTTATTACCTCTGAAACGTATGTATTGCTGAGGTAAAGCAGTTAGCCACCAATCACTCTCCAACCATCCTTGCATAGATTCCGGGCCTTTTGATTGGTAGTTAGTTAATAATTGATGGATTACCTTATGCTCCAAATCTGCAAGCTCTGATGATTCGGTTTGTTTTATTCGATTTGTTGCATCTAGCTTTTTAGCTAACTCTTTGGTATCTACTAACTTATTCAGGTCATATGTTGTTAGATCATCTTTGTCATTTTGATAACCAGGCCATTTAAATGCTATCTTTTTACCCTCAGTTTTTAATGCTCGATAGTTGTACTTCATAATAGCAATATTTGCTTCAACAACTTCCTTTTCCCTATGCCTAAGAACCCTACCAGCCAACTGAATAAATGAGCGATACGAGGAAGGCTCTATGACTGCCCAGTCAAAGTCATGATCTCTGCCCACCTCTTCTACTGGTGTTGCGACCAGTACAAATATAATATTTTTTGCTTCTGAATTATCAATATGGCTTCTGATCGCCTCATCACTTAAAATATGTGCATCACCTTCGTTGCGTTTTAATATTTTATCTAAGTATTTTTCTTGCTCATGACGCATTAATAAAACTTGCCTTGAATGATAGGCCATTGTTTTTATTTCAGTGCCTTCTACTAAATTATTTTCTAAAAAATACTTTGTTAATTCAACGCAAGGGTTTATATTCGCCATACGAACTACACCAATGCTAATTTTTTTATCTGTTTTAGTATCAATAAAATGGTGGTGTTTATGCTTTTCTAAGACAGCCCGCTTAATTGCTGAAAAATATTCTTTTACATCGGTACTGCATTCAGCGATATTTGCTTTACGTTTAACAACTTGCTTTTTAAGGTCTTCTATACGCTTATTTATAAAATTATTATGCTGTTTTTTGTAATCTTCTTTACTTTTAACCGTGCTTACCTTAGTTTTAAATTCATCCACCCATGCACAGCCTACAGGCATTATTTTGTTTCGCATTTTGGCGAAAATATTCCATCCTGATTGGTAAACATTAAAGTAGCCTTCTGCCAAGTCAGGTGGAATTGTTGCAGATGAAATCATCACTTTTCTACCAAGCATCCCTGCGAGGTGAATTAATCGTCCAATAGCAATTAAATCTGTATTATCAAAGTCATCAACTTCATCAATCACCAGATCAGAAGACATGAGGCGTAGTGTTGGTAGGATATATCGACCGCCACGCATCACTTCAGTGGCCTGAATAATGTGGTCGATGGTACAAGTGAGAACAGGGACATATAAGAACTGTCTATCTTTGGCATTTTTTAAAACCGTATCGAGCCCTTGCTCTGGAAAGCTTTCACTAAATACTAATTCATTATCGAATAGACTTGTACTTGACTCTGAACCTGTTTTATTTTTTTGTTTGTGTAGATCAATGATGGCTCTAGAACCAATTAGTATTGCTAACTCATCATCTTTTAAACCAATTTTATCTTTGTATTCATCTCCTGTTTGTAGCGTTAGGGTTCTTAACCCCAGCGCTAATATATATCTCAAACTTTCTTCATTTGCTGATAGTGACTGCATAATTTTTGCATTTGCAAAAGTTTTCCCTTTAC
>CAZNGU010000201.1:0-4988 GCA_964572325.1 uncultured Methylomarinum sp. | reverse complement strand
AGCCAAAAGACCCGTCAGAATTCGGGTATTATTGAATCCTCGTTCCTTAGGAACGTGTAGGTGGGATATGGAAAAGCATGGCTGTGTCCTTAGTCTCTATGGCACCAAATAGATAGATAAAAAATACCTTTAGCAGGGAGCATGTATGTAAAACTCATTAATGAGCAAAAAATAGACACAGCATGCTTGACTTAATAAAAAGCTTCATCTATATTTTATAAGCACATGAAATATATAAATTAGATAAAATTTGTTTGCCTTGGATTACAATGGAGGACGCGCCGTGACTATAAAACATTCCACAAGCAAAGCTATAATTTCTCAACAAATACAAATTACCTTAATCAGAACCTTTCTTATATTTGCCATTGTTTTTGCTTTTAAAGCCAATATCAGTAATTAAGCTAACAGTTCTGTTATACTCCGCGCGGTCACGGATGCGGAATTTATAGCGAACTGATTTTTGTCGAGAGCAAGGCGCTGAACCAGGCGCATAGCAAGCTACGTAACTAGTTCAGCAACGTAGCTACCGGCAAAAACTCAGTCCTTAGAAATCCGCATCCGTGACCGCGCGAAGTATATGATACTGCCTGCTATACACTGATTGTTAAACCTAAAAGACAAACAACGTTTGCAGATATGAGGACTGCTCAATTCCTGGTCTGCGCCTTGGGAATGTGAATGCAGTAATGAGAGCCATTGGGAGTAGGCTTTCGTCTCGCTCGGTTCAGTGAGAGACTAAAGCCCCGCATCCAGCTTGATAGTTGTTGACTTAATTTTCTGTTCTTGATTCAAAATAAACGTATAAATCACACGGTCACCAATTATGAATAAATTCGCTCATTTAATGACACTATTTTTCTTTTTGTTTATTCCTCAATTATCATGGGCTTCGGAGCTGGCGAGTCATCACATAGATTTAACCCATCACCCAATAGGCTATATTGCTATTACTATTTTTGTCATTGCTTATATCTTGGTGGTTTTTGAAGAACAGCTCTATTTACATAAATCCAAACCTGTTTTACTGGTTGCCGGAATTATTTGGGCGATGATCGCGTTTGTTTACCAAACGCACGGTATTGATGATGCGACGGGAATAGCGTTAAGACATAATTTTTTAGAATATGCCGAGCTTTTTTTCTTTTTACTGGTTGCCATGTCATACATTAATGTTATGGTTGAACGAGGTGTGTTTGAAGCCCTGCGTTTTTGGCTGATCAATAAAGGTTTTAGTTACCGACAATTATTCTGGTTTACCGGCGCTTTAGCGTTTTTGATTTCACCTATTGCCGATAATTTAACAACAGCATTGATTATGTGTACTGTAGTGCTATCAGTGGGCGAACAGCAGGCCAAATTTGTATCCATTGCCTGTGTAAATATAGTTGTTGCCGCAAATGCAGGGGGCGCATTTAGTCCTTTTGGCGATATTACAACGCTGATGGTTTGGCAAAAAGGAATCATAGAGTTTACTGAGTTTTTTCAGTTGATTATCCCCTCATTAGTCAATTTTCTAATTCCTGCCGGCATTATGCATTTTTATATTCCTCATGGGTTTCCTGAAGTGGCTGAGCACGAATCAGTCAAAATGGCTGACGGTGGTTTATTTGTCGTGGGCTTGTTTCTTTTAACCATTTTCACGGCGGTGGGTTTTCATAGCTTTTTGCATTTACCTCCAGCCTTTGGCATGCTTACAGGCCTGGGGTATTTAAAGTTTTTTGCTTATTATCTGCGTATAAAACACCGTCATCAAGAGCATTCGGCTGAAAATATCAGCGAAGAAAACACGCAACGTTCGTTTAATATTTTTAGTCATATCGCTGCTGCAGAATGGGATACTCTGTTTTTCTTTTACGGGGTAATAATGGCTGTTGGCGGTTTAGGCTTTATTGGCTACTTAGGCCTAACGTCCGAATTTATTTATGGTGAACTGGGTTCAACCACCGCTAATGTGTTAGTGGGAATCATTTCTGCTCTGGTTGACAATATACCCGTTATGTTTGCCGTGTTAACGATGAATCCAGATATGTCACAAAGCCAGTGGTTATTAGTCACTTTAACTGCAGGGGTGGGAGGCAGTCTGCTTTCAGCCGGTTCTGCTGCGGGTGTGGCATTAATGGGTCAGGCGCGGGGTATTTATACTTTTTTCAGTCATTTAAAATGGACACCTGTGATTGCCCTGGGGTATTTTGCCAGTATTTATGTACATTTATTACTTAATGCTTAATGGAAATTAATACCTGCCCGCATTGAAGTCACGGATTCAGGTGATCCTCTTCTCCATACTTCGCTGATAATTTTAATAAAACAAGTACGGCTCCCGTTCCGCCCTCTTTTTGTGATGCAGAGCAGAATGCTTGTACCTCATTGTGCTGGCGTAGCCAAATATTAATATCGTTTTTTAATACCGGTTGATTATTGGGGGAGCGATAGCCTTTTCCATGAATGATATGAATGCAACGATAGCCAGATTCTATACTGCTTTGTATAAACCGGGAGAGTTGTAAATTGGCTTCGCGGCTATTAAGGCCGTGCAAATCAATAGATGCGCCCAAGCCATAATAACCTTTACGCAATTTCTTCAAAACATTTTTTTGTAAGCCTGGTGCGATAAAACGTACGCTATCTTCTTGCAAGAGCGTTTCAATGTCGGTATTGATAGCTTCCTCAAAAACATTGTTTTGGGACTGTGTTTGGGCTTGTGGGAAAGGTTTGGGTTTTGTGTTTTTTGTTAATATTAACTTGTCATTTTTTACTGTTTTAACGTCGCCGATAGTTTCCCTGAATAATAAAGAATCCTCTTGTGAAAGTGTTTTTTTTACCATGATAATAAATGGATAAGCATTTTTTTTGCTAAGATGATTGATTTTATAGCGTTTTAATATTTTATGCACATTCTATTAAGTAATGACGATGGCTATCTTGCCACAGGCTTATGTGCTCTAGCAGAATCTTTAGCTGAATTGGCCACTGTTTCTGTCGTAGCTCCCGATAAAAACAGAAGCGCAGCCAGTAATTCATTAACTCTGGAAATGCCACTGAGAGCATATACCGCAGAAAATGGCTTTATTTGTGTTGATGGCACGCCTACAGATTGTGTTCATTTAGCCATTACCGGTTTATTAGATCATGAACCTGACATGGTATTTGCAGGCATTAATCACGGTGCTAATCTGGGAGATGATGTGATTTATTCGGGGACTGTTGCGGCTGCAACAGAAGGGCGGTTTTTGGGTTTACCTGCTGTAGCTATTTCGCTAGCCTCAAATAAGCCCAAACATTTTGATTGTGCAGCCCAGGTGGCGGCTTTACTGTTTAAAAAAATTATCACATCGCCTTTGCCAAAAGATACACTACTCAATGTAAATGTCCCGGATTTGCCTTTTGCCCAAATCAAGGGTTTTAAGACCACCCGATTAGGACAACGACATAAAGCAGAACCGGTTATTAAAGCATCAGATCCACGGGGCAGAGAAATTTTTTGGGTTGGGCCTCCGGGTAGTGAACAGGATGCCGGTGCTGGGACGGATTTCGATGCCATTAAACAGGGCTATGTATCGGTAACCCCTTTACAACTCGATTTAACACGCTATGACAGCATGACTGATATTAAGCAGTGGCTGGGGAATAAATAGTGGATCAGCATATTCAAGGTATAGGTATGACTTCTCGTAGAACGCGAAACAGGATGATTGAGCGCTTACAGCAGCAAGGCATTAAGGATAACAAAATTCTTGCCGCGATGAGTAATATCCCCAGACATCTCTTTGTTGCCGAAGCTTTTGCCAGTCGATCTTATGAGGATACCGCATTGCCGATTGGTTATAGCCAGACCATTTCTCAACCTTATATTGTGGCAAGAATGACAGAATTATTATTAGTCGAGGGACGCTTATCTAAAGTACTGGAAATAGGTACAGGCTGTGGTTATCAAACCGCATTACTGGCACAATTAGTTGACAAGATTTATTCAGTAGAAAGAATTGGTCCCTTATTAAAAAAAGCAAAGGATTGTTTATGGGATTTAAAAATAAAAAATGTCAGCTTTCAGCATAATGATGGTGGTTGGGGCTGGCCTGATCAGGCACCTTTTGATGGGATTCTGGTCGCTGCTGCGCCTTCTGAAATCCCCGAAACTTTATTACAACAAATGGCTATAGGAGGCATCATGATAATCCCGGTGGGAACCAAAAATCAGGAATTACATAAAATAATTAGAACATCCACAGGATTTCAGGATGAGGTCATAGAAGCAGTCAGCTTTGTTCCTTTTTTAACAGGGAGCGAGTAATGTTTAAAAAGCTATACGATAAAGCACTGGGCTGGGCCAGACACAAACACGCCGGAAAATATTTATGTGCCTTAAGTTTTGCCGAGTCATCGTTCTTTCCTATACCACCTGATGTCATGCTGGCACCAATGGCTTTGGCAACACCGGAAAAAGCCTTTAGACTGGCTTTACTTACTACCCTATTTTCCACGCTGGGGGGTATGCTGGGATATGCTATCGGTTTTTTCATGTTCGATTCCATTTCTCCCTGGTTACAAGAAACTCATTATTGGGAAAAATACTTAATGGCAGAAAACTGGTTTAAGGAATGGGGCTTTTGGGCCATATTTATAGCTGGTTTTTCCCCCATTCCCTACAAAGTATTTACTATTGCTGCCGGTGCATTGCAGATGTTTTTTTTACCCTTTGTCATCGCCTCTTTTATTGGTCGTGGGGCTCGTTTTTTTCTGGTTGCATTGTTATTAGCCGCTGGCGGCGAAAAGTTAGAAGCCAAATTAAGACAGTATATGGATATATTAGGTTGGGCCGTGGTGGTTTTAGTTATTGTAGGTGGTGTTATTTATAAATATGTTTTTTGACGCTCTAATAATATTAGCAAGAGTGTTGTTATTTTAAATAAACAGGATCAGGTTCAAACAAAATAGAGTTACCTTGATCTTTTCATGCTTTTAATTTTAACCTGACCCTAATTATT